>DATIPJ010000923.1:0-4747 GCA_035472155.1 Kofleriaceae bacterium | reverse complement strand
CAGAGTCGGTGGAGATGACCGATGCCGACCTGGTGCGCCGCCAGCTCGTGGAGGCTCGCAACAAGGGGGAGGGACTGCTCTACTCTTCCGAGAAAGCCATGCAAGAGTTCGGGGGCTTGCTTCCCGATTCCGAGCGAGAGTTTCTGGTGGTCGAGCTGTCCGAGTGCCGGGCGGCGCTCGACGGTGACGACCTCGAGCTCGTGCAGGATGCGGTGGCGCGCCTCGAGGTCTCCGCGCAGCGCATCGGCGAGGCGATCTACGCCGCCGCGGAACCCGCTCCCGAGAGCGGTGGGTCCTAAGTGGCGCGGCGGAAGCGCGATTACTACACCGTGCTCGGCGTGTCTCGCGACGCGACCGAGTCCGAGATCAAGCGCGCGTTCCGCGAGTTGGCGCGCAAGCATCATCCCGACGTGAGCCCCGGCAGCAACGGCGAGGTGTTTCGCGAGATCAACGAGGCCTACGCGGTCCTGTCCGACCGCGACACCCGCGCGCGCTACGACCGCTGGGGCCATCAGGATGATGCGAGCGGCCTGTCGGCGGTCGTCGAGGCAGCGCAGGACATCCTCAACGACGTGTTCCGGCGGCGGCGCGGCAAGCAGCGCGGGCGCGATCTGCGCTACACGCTCGAGCTGACGTTCGAGGAGGCCGCGTTCGGCGCGAGCAAGGCGATCGAGATCCCGACGTCAGACGGCAAGGCCCGCGAGTTCACCGTGGTGACCGCGGCGGGCCTGCAGGACGGCACGGTCAAGACGTTTCGCGGCGAGGGCGAGCCGGGCAAGGGCGGCGCAGCGGCGGGCGATCTGCACGTCAGCCTGCGCGTGGCCGAGCACAGCGCGTTCCGGCGCGATGGACTCGACGTGCGCAGCGAGCTCGCGATCAGCTTCGCGCAGGCGGCGCTGGGCGCCGTGATCGATGTCCCCACGCTCGACGGCATGGTCAAGATGCGCATCCCCGAGGGCACGCAGCCCGGGCGCGTGTTCCGGATCCGCAGCCGCGGCATTCCGCAGGCCTCGGGCAAGACGGCGCCGCGCGGCGATCACCTGGTGCACATCCAGGTCGAGGTGCCGACCGAGCTCACCGCGCGCCAGCGCGAGCTGATCGAGGAGCTCGGCCAGACCGGCGGCGAGCAGCGCGGGCTGCCCGGGGCGCCGAAGAAGCGCCTGCTCGATCGCGTGCGCTCTCTGCTCGACGAGTGATCCGGTGACACGGGCCGGACGCGCGACGGTCGCTTTCGTGGGGGCCGTCGTGGCCGTGCTCGCCGCGTGCGGGCCCAAGGCGGGCGCCAACGAGCCGAGCTGGATCGAGCGCGATGCGAGCAGTGCGCACGCGACCCCGGCGCCGCGCAGCGAGGGCGGCCCGGCGCCGGCGATCGATCCCGCGCGGATCGACGAGGCCGATGAGGCGACGATCGTCGCGGCGCTCGAGGGGCTCGGCGATGCCGCGCCCGCGGGCAAGCTCGCGCTGCGCGCCGCGAGACTCGCGCACCACCGGGGCGACGACCGCGAGGCGAGGAGCTGGCTCGAGCGGGCCGGGCGCGCCGCGGACGCCGCCGAGATCGAGGGCGCGCGCGCCGAGCTGCGCGGTGAGCTCGCCGCTGCAGGCAGCGATGCAACCGTCGACCCGGCGGTGATCGCCGTGCTCTTGCCGCTGTCGGGCCCGTTCGCTGGCCTCGGCGGCGAGCTGCGGGCGGCGGTCGAGATCGCGCCCGCAGGCGGCGCGCGCTGGCTGTTCCTCGATACGCGAGGGACCGCCGAGGGCGCGGCGGCTGCTGTCGACGCGGCGGCGGGGAAGGGCGCGGTCGGCATCCTCGGCCCGGTCGGCCAGCGCGAGGCGATCGCCGCGGCGCGTGCAGCGGCGCTGCGCGGCTTGCCGATCGCGCTGCTCGCGCCGGCCGACGGCGCGGATCCGGCCGCCGGGGTGTTCCGCATGGTGGCGTCGTCCGCCGACGAGGGGCGCGCGGTCGCGCGGCTCGCCGCCCAGGACAGCTTCCCGACCGTCGGCGTGCTCGCCCCGCGCGACGACATCGGGCGCGAGGCCGCCGAGGCGTTCGTCGCCGAGGCCACGCGGCTCGGACTTCAAGTGACCGCGCAGGGCAGCTACGATCCGACCGGCGGCGACGTCGAGCCCGACGTGCGCGCGTTCCTCGGGCTGATCCCCGCCCAGAACCCGCGGTTCGCCGCGTACTTGGCGCGCCACGGCAAGGCAGGCTGGAAGACGTTCTCGCCCGACGTGCCGTACACGCTGCTCTACATCCCCGATCGCTACGACCGCGCCGCGATCGTCGCCGCGTTCCTGCCGTACTACAACGTCGAGCTGCGCGATACCGATGCCCCCGACCTCGAGCGGCTCGCGCGCAAGCACGGCGGGCAGGTGCCGCAGGTCGTCCAGCTCGTCGGCGGCGCCGGCTGGCACCACACCACGCTGCCGGTCCGCGGCGGCGCGGCGGTCCAGGGCGCGCTGATCCTCGACGACTTCGCCGGCGAGCTCGGCGGCGAGGCCGCGGCGCAGTTCTCGGCCGCGTTCCAGCAGCGCACGCGGCGCTCGCCGAGCGCAGCGGCCGCCCAGGTCCACGACGCCGCCGCATTGATCGCAGCCGCGCGCGCCGAGGCCGCCGCCGCACGCGATCCGCGCAGCGCGCTACGCGCCGCGCTCGCCCACGCCCGCCTCGAGGATGGCGCGTGCGGCCCCGCGGCGATCGGCCCCGATGGCGAGCTGCAGCGCACACCGGCGACGCTCGAGGTCCGCGGCGACGAGCTGATCGGCGCGCCCTGACATCGGCTCGTCATCGCGCCCGGCCGCGCACCGGCGCGCGCGCCGTTTCACGCTATGCTGGCCCCGTGGTTGTGCGCGCGCGCGAAGCCGCGATCTCGTTCGCTCTGTTCGCCGCCTGCTGCGTGACGACGTCATGGGCCGACGGCCCGTACTTCGCGGCGACGCTGATGGGGATCCTCCTGTGCCACGAGCTCGGCCACTACGTGATCGGGCGCCGGCGCGGCGTGGATGTCTTGCTCCCGTACTTCATCCCGGTGCCACCGGTCATCACGCTCGGCACGCTCGGCGCGGTGATCCGCATGCGCAAGCCGATCGGCGATCGCAACACGCTGTTCGACGTCGGCGCCGCCGGCCCGATCGCGGGCCTCGTCGTCGCCATCCCGCTGCTCGTCATCGGCTTGTCGCTGTCGCACGTCGGCGCGACCCAGCCCGACGACATGATCGAGGGCAACTCGATCCTCTACGCGCTCCTCAAGTACGCCGTGTTCGGCCGGTGGCTGCCGTCGAACGGCGTCGACGTCCAGCTCCACCCGATGGCCTTCGCGGGCTGGGTGGGCCTTCTGATCACGATGATCAACCTGATGCCGATCGGCCAGCTCGACGGCGGCCACATCGCGCGCGCAGCGCTCGGCCAGTCGCACGAGGCGTGGTCGCGCCGCCTGCACATCGCGCTGCCGATCCTCGGGGTCGCGTGCGGCTGTGCGATGTTCGCGATCGCGCGCAGCGCCGGGCGCGACGTCGTCGATGCGCTGTCGTACGCGCAGTCGGGCCTCTTGCCGTGGCTGGTCTGGACGCTGATGCTGGGCCTCATGCGCCGCCAGGCTGGCGAATACCACCCCCCTGTGGGAGAGACGCCTCTCGACCCCCGCCGGCAGCGGTACGCGGTCGCGATGCTCATCATCTTCCTTCTGATCGCGACACCGGTGCCGTTCCGGCCGGCGTTGTGACAGGATCTCCGGGTGCGCGTGGAATGTGAATCGTGTCGTGAGCTGGTGGTAGCGAGCTTCGGGATCGATGGAGATACGGTGCGGGTGGCCTGCACAGCGTGCCAGTACGTGACGCTGGTGAAGTGGGAACCGCTTGCGCCGCCGAGCGATGCGCCGCTTTGTCCCAAGTGCAGCGCGCCTCGGCGCAAGGATACGCCCGCGTGCGCGAGCTGCGGCCTCGAGGTCGCGCGCTGGGCGGCGTTCAGCGACGCGCGCGACGCGGCGGTGCCCTCGGTGGTGCGCGATGCGTGGGCGCGCGCGACCGAATCGTGGACCACCTCGACGTCGCACGACGAGCTGCTCCAGCTCGCGGCGACCCACAACTCGTACGCGTGGGCCGCCGGGCGCTATCGAACGCGGCGCGACAGCGTCTCGACGCGCCAGCTCGAGCGGCTGCAGCGCGCCGCCGAGGCAACGCTGCTCGCCAGCGCGACCGCGCGCGCCGACACCAACGCAGCGCCGTATCGCGCGACGCGCGGCGTGCTCGCGTTCCTGATCATCGCCGTCCTGGTCGGCGTGGTCTACGCGGTGGCGATCCGCGACCACACGCGCACGCCGGTCGCCACGCCGATCCCGGCGCAGCCGCTGACTCCGGGCCACCCGGTCAGCCCCTCGACCATCAAGTGAGGGACGCGTGGCGCTAGTCGACTTCGCAGAGCGCCAGCTGACGCTCAAGCTCGTCTACTACGGGCCGCCGCATTCGGGCAAGACGAGCAACCTGCGCGCGCTGCACGCTGCCGTCGACAAGCTCAACCGCGGGCGCCTCATGACGCTCGACACGCGCGACGATCGCACCCTGTTCTTCGATCTGCTGCCGCTGTTCTTCCGCGCGTCGGGGTTCTCGTTCCAGGTCAAGGTCTACACCGTGCCCGGGCAGCCGGTGCACGAGGCGACGCGCAAGGTCGTGCTCGCCAACGCCGACGGGGTCGCGTTCGTCGCCGACTCGCGGCGCGATCAGGTCGAGGCCAACCGGCAATCGTGGCAGAACC
>DATIPJ010000922.1:0-6074 GCA_035472155.1 Kofleriaceae bacterium | reverse complement strand
AGCTGCCGCCGTTCCGCGCGCCGAGCTATCCCGGCCTCGTCGAGGGCAAGGTCGTCAGCGAGCAGGGCCAGGACGGCGACAAGACCTACCAGGTGTATCGCGACCGCGAGACGTCGCTCGACGAGTACCGCATCAAGGTGCCGCTGTGGGACAACCAGATCGTCGCCGCGCCGTTCGAACCGGTCCAAGGCTCGGGCAACATGTACCGGCCGTCGTATCGCGACGAGCGCGTGCTGCTCGCGATCGATGTCCACGCCGCGCGGATCGCACGGCTGATCGCGTGGCGCCCGGGCGCGCGGCTCGCGATGGACGTGCAGGGTGAGCACCTGCTGTTCGGCAAGTCCGACGACACGAAGACCTCCCTCAATCATGTCTACGACGGCGACAACCCGGTGTTCAATGTCGCACGCACCCATCACCGCGACACCTCGCGGATCACGCTCAGCGAGGGCGCGCTGTTTCTCGAGGTCAAGGAGCAGGACTGAGCGATGAGGCTGGTGTGCACGCTGGAGATGAGCAAGGAGCGCGGGATCTCGCTCACGGTGACGCACGACGAGGCCGGCATCACCCAGACCGTCACGATGGACGGCACGACGCTGACGCTGAAGGTCGACGGCGGCGACCAGGGCATCAGCACGATCACGCAGACGGCGGACCGCATCGCCATCAAGTGCAAGGACTTCTCGGTCGAGGCCGACAACACGATCAGCTGCAAGTCGAAGAAGGCGGCGCTGCATCACAGCGATGACGCACTGACCCTCGAGAGCGCGAAGGACATGAAGCTGACGTCGAGCGCCAAGCTCATGCAGTCGGCGACCACCGATCTGACCCTGGCCGGGACCAATGTCACGGCGACGGCGCAGAGCGCACTGCGCGTGCACGGCGCGACGACCGAGATCGCCGGCGATCAGGCGCTGTCGCTCAAGGCCGAGCACGTCGGCATGCGGGGGGCTCAGGTCGCCATCGCGGCCGATGCCCAGCTCGGCGCCGAGTCGTCCGGGATCGCGAAGCTGGGCGGCAGCATGACCACGATCAAGGGAACCCTCATCAATGCGGGATGATGTGACCACGTCGCACGATGACTATCTGGCCGAGCTCGCGGCGGTGGACGACTTCTTCGCTAGACGCGCCGGCGACGGCTATGTCCAGCGCGAGGATCCCGACGTCCGCCGGCTCGTCGAGTCGATCGCGTTCTTCGCCGCGCGGACCCGGCAGGCAGCCGGCGACCAGCTGCGCCGCGCCGGGCTACAGCTGGCGCGCGGCTTCCTCGACGACTTCCTGTCTCCGCAGCCGGCGCGCGGGTTGATCCAGGCGGTGCCCGCGCAGTTCGGGACCGAGACGACGAAGCTGCCGGCCGGCACGCGGCTGCGGATCACCGCCGAGGACGGCGAGGTCGGCTTGTTCTCGACGATGGTCGATGTCACGCTGCGGCCGCTGGAGATCGACTTTGCCCGCGTGCTGCCGCACCGCGACGGCCGCCGGCTGGTGATCCGGATCCGCGCTCGCCGCGGTGTAGAGATCACCGAGCCACTCTCGATCTACGTCGGCAACCCCAGCGCCCATTCCGCCTCCCTGCGCCTGCACTACCGGCTGCACCAGCATGCGACCGGGGCCGGGGTGTATTACAACGCGGCGCCCGACGCGGAGCAAGGCCGCGACGAGTGCAAGCTCAGCTTTGGCAGCGCGCCGGTGCCGCGCACGGTGCCGGGCCCGCCCACAGCGATCGAGTCGCTGCGGACGTCATTGCACTTTCCGGATCGCGAGCTGTGCTTTCACGTCACGCTGCCTTCGCGGCCGATGCGGCTGGCCTGGCTGTGCATCGATCTCGACGACGGCTGGCCGGCGGACCTCGCGGTCAGCAAGGATCTGTTCCGGCTGTTCGTGATCCCGGTCGAGAATCTGGTGCGCGACGCCGCGCAGCCGATCAAATGCGACGGCACGCGGGCCCGGTTCCGGATCTCGCCACCCGCCGAGCACGGGCTGGCGCTGCACTCGGTGACCGGCGTGTTCGAGGAGACCGCACAGGGTCGCAGACCGATCCAGCCGGTTCATCTGGCCAGCGCCGACCCGAGCTACGACCTCGACTACGGCGGCGATGGTCTCGACCCGGTCGAGCCACACCTCGTGTTGCGCATGCCGGATGCGTTCACCGCTCCGCGCTTGATCTCGGTCGAGGCGCGCTGGCATCAGCCGTGGTTCGACGACGTGGCGCTCGGCAAGCTCGACATCCGGCTGCAGACGCGCCACATCGACGGTGTCCAGTTCCAGCTGCTCGGCATGCTGACGTCGCATCGGCCCAGCCCGCTGTGGCGAGACCCGGCTGCGATGCTGCGGGTGCTGTCGCGCCGCGCCAGCCGCGTGCTGCACCGCCGCGACCTGATCCACCTCATGACGCTGCTCGGCGCCGGGCCGGACAGCCACTACGCCGGGATCGAGGCCAAGCTGCTGCGCGTCGACTCCGACGAGGAGCTGGGAGATCTGCTGCGCGGCGGCGGGATTCACCGAGTCTACCGGATCACCGTCGACGACGTCCCCGAGGAGCAGCTCGGGTTGCTCGACGGCTACCTGCACTGCGTCGAGCAGCTGCTCGATGCCTGGAGTGCCAACCCCGTGCGGGTCGAGCGATGTCGCAGGACCTCCGCCGCGCAGAAGCGGCTCGCGAGCGGAAACGGCGCATGACGCCCCAGCGCTGGCGCGAGATCCTCGCCGCGTGCGGCGACGTCGACCGGCTGGTCAACGCTGCCGTCGCCGCCTATCCCGGCCATGCCCCGCCGAGCACGGAGCGGCCGCGGCCCCGCGCGGGGGCCGGACCGCAGCTCGTGCACGCACCGCCGCAGCTGGGTGTCGAGCCCGATCCGCTACAGCGACTGCACCGCGAGGTCGATCGCCGCATCGAGTTGTTGCGCGCGGCGTTCGCCGCCGAGCCCGGAAGCGAGCCGGCGATGCTCGCGCTGGTGCAGCACTTCGATGAGCGCATCATGCAGCGGCTCCCCGATCACATCGTGGCGCGCTGGCCGCTGCTACAGACCCGGCTGAGCCACAGCAGGAGCGGCGGTACCGACTTCTTCCGGCTCATCGATCACTTGCTCGGGATCGAGTCGACCCCTCGCTTCGTGTTGGAGATCTACCTGTTCTGCCTGCGCCGCGGCTTCGAGGGCGAACACGCCGGCGATCCAGCAAAGCTCAAGGGCTTCCGGGAGCGGCTGCGCGCGCGGATCGAGACGGCAAAGCCGGCGCAGCGCAGCGAGGCTGCCGCAGCGCCATCGGCACTGCCGCTGCGGTCGCCGGCGCTCCACTACGCGGTGGCGGTCGTGGTCGTGGTCGTGGCAGCCGTGCTGCTCACGGTGTGGTCGAATCAATGAGCGGCGGCGATCCGATGTGGACCCTCGACGAGCCGCTCGCCGCCGAGCCGGAGCTGTCGGTGGCCGAGGCGCACCGCCGGTTCTGCGACGAGCTCGACTGCCTGCTCGCCGCGCGCTGCGGTCCGGGCGCACGCGCGGTGCTGACGGCTCCACTGGGGCGGCTGGCTGCTGGGCTGACCTCCGACGATGTCGCCGCTGCCGGCGCCGCGCTCGATGACCTCGAGGATGTTCTGCAGGCCGTGCTGATCGCGGCCGGCTGGCCGAGCGAGGAGGACTGATGCTCGATTCATGGGAGATCTCGTGGCCGATCGCGGTCGTCGTCGCGATCGCGCTCGTCGCGCTGGTCGTCGTGATCTGGCTCGTGCTGCGCTGGCGTCGCGAGCGCGCCGCGGCCCCGCCGCGGCAGAGCCAGCCTTCGCTCGCCGGCCAGCTCGCCGGCGCGTGGACATGGTTCTACCGCGCTCTGCCGCCGCGCGCGCGGCACTTCCCGACGGTGATCGTGATGGGCGATGCCGGGACCGGCAAGAGCCACGTCATCGACTCGCGCGTCGACTGGCGCGGCCAGGCCAACCAGTTCCTCCCGAGTGCCTCGGACACGCCGGTCCTGCAGCTCTACCTCGGCCGAGACGTCGTCGTTCACGAGCTATCGGTACCGCTGCTGCGGGATATCACGCCTGCCGTGCGGCGTGCGCTCGCGCGGCTGTGGCGCCGGATCGGACCCAGCGTCGTTGTCGTCGTGGTCGTCGACGCGCGGGCGGTCGCCACGACGCCCCCGAACGTTCTGCGCGAGCTCGGCCAGCTCGTGCGCGGCAAGATCCGCGCATTACCGGCTCGTTGCCGCGGCCGCGTCGAGGTGCGCCTCTGTCTGACCCACCTGGATCAATTCCCAGGCTACACCGACTTCGTCTCGGTGCTCGGCGCAGATCCTGATCCGCTCGACATCGCAGCGCTCGCCGCGGCACCTGCCAACGACCGCGCGTGGCGTGAGGCAGCGGACGAGCTGATCGCGAAGTACGAACCCAACCTGGCCTACGGGCTGGGTGATCTCAGCATCGAGGCCTTCGCGCAGCTGCTCGAGTTCTACGCCGCGTTTCCCGCGCTGCTGACCCAGCTGGCGCCGCTGCCGTGCGCGCTCGCCGGCGACGGTCTGGACGAAGTGCGCTACCGGTTCTCCGGCCTGTACCTCGGCTCGAGCGATCGAGACCGTCACATCGGCGATCCGTTCGTCGTCAACCGCGGAGCGATCGGCGTCAGCATCGACGAGCACCGCCGGTTTCATCGCCGCGCGAGCGCGCTCACCGCCGCTGCCGGCATGGCGCTGGTCGCGGCGCTGATGGCGTGGCACGCCGCCTCGGTCAACGCGGTCGAGCATGCCGTCACCGTCTATGGCGAGCGGCAGGCCGCGCACGACGCCGACGAGTCGCACGTGCGCAGGGTCGTCGGCGAGCTCGCGCGGATGCAGCGCGGCGAGCGGCTGTGGCTCGGCCATGCGTTCGTCGAGCGCAAGCGCGTGCTCGGAGAGCGGTTCGCCAAGGCGCTGCGCGACCAGTATCTGTTGCCGAAGCTCCACGCGGAGCGGATCAACCGCGCGACGATGCTCTACGTCGTCGCGCTGATCTACGCGTCGGACCGCCGCGGCATGCGCGCGCTGATCCGCGAGCACATCCCGTCGTGGGCGACCAAGCTCGATCTGACCTCGACGGTGATCGAGGCCTATCTCGACGTCAGCCGCGATCCGTACCAGGTCGCCGAGCAGTTCGATCCCGAGTACACCGGCAGCGACTGGCCGGGCTATGTGTTCGATCGGATCAAGCCGCTCTACGACAAGCCGCGCGTGACGCAGGCCGACCTCGACAGCCTCGACCAGGATCCGCCACAGCTCTACGACGAGCGCGAGTACGCGGTGCGCCGCCAGATCGTGGACAAGCTGTCGTCACAGCTCGCGCTCGCCACCCATCCGCCGATCACCAAGCTGCTCGAAAGCCCGCTCGGTGCGTCGGATTGGGTCGAGGCCAACATCGGCCCGTTGCGGGGCATCCATGATGCGATCGCGGTCCACAAGCTCGCACCGACCTCGCCGAGCACGCTGGGCGACCTCGCCGCCGACCTCGAGCGCATGCTCGGCGCGCCGCCGGGGCACGGTCCGGTGTTCGAGGTCAAGCGGCGCAAGAACGCCGGCGACGAGCGGTTCGTGTTCGACGTCGCGGCGTGGAAGCGCAAGCTCGCCGCATCGTCGGCCTCGGCGACCATCGCCGGGGTGAACGCACGCGGCCTCGCGAACCCGGCGCAGGCGATCGGGTTCTTCTCCGACGACGCCGCGCCGCATGACGTCGGGCTCGGCAGCCCGGGACAGGGTGCCGGCATCGCGCTGCCCGGCAAGTACACCGCGGCGGCGTTTCGCCAGCACGTCGCGCCTGCACTCGACTTCATCACCGGGCGCGCCGGCAAGCTCGGCCTCGGCGACGAGGACGCCGCCGCGCTCGAGGCGCTGCTCCGCGACGCGATCACCGCCTACGCCGGTCGCTACGCGGCTGCGCTGCACGACTACTACAACAGCTTTCGCTTCGAGCCGGGCAGCGAATCGGTACTGCGGTTCGCGCTCGCGGGGGTAGCGCAGCCATCGTCGTGGTTCTTCCAGTTCGCGGCCACGCCCTCCTTCATCTCGGCGGCGAGGACCTTGCGGCCCGTCGGGTTGATGCGCTCGCCGATGAC
>DATIPJ010000921.1:0-3823 GCA_035472155.1 Kofleriaceae bacterium | reverse complement strand
GGTGCTCGACGTCGGCATCCACAACGATCGGCCCTACGTGGTCATGGACTTCGTCAGCGGCCAGAACTTGCGCGACCTGATCGCGCACGGGCCGCAGCCGATCCCGCGCGCGGCCGAGATCGTGCGCCAGGTGCTCTCCGGCCTCGCCCACGCCCACGAGCTCGGCATCATCCATCGCGACATCAAGCCGGCCAACATCGTGCTGTCGCAGAAGACGGGCCTGGGCGACCACGTCAAGATCCTGGACTTCGGGCTCGCACGGCTGGCCGAGAGTGGGAAGACCAGCCAGAACCTGACCTCGGGGATCGTCGTCGGCACGCCCGCCTACATGGCGCCCGAGCAGATCCGCGGCGACAAGCTCGATCAGCGCGCCGACCTCTACGCCTGCGGCGTGCTGCTCTACGAGCTGCTCACCGGCGAGAAGCCCTTCCACTCGGAGAACGATGATCCGATCGAGGTGTGCCGGATGCACCTCAACGCGCCGATCCCGCGGCTCGACGCCAAGCTACCGGGCGGCGACTTCGGCGAGCTCGAGACCGTGGTGCGCACGGTCCTCGCCAAGCGGGCCGACGATCGCTACGCCTCGGCGCAGGAGCTCGCCGCCGCGCTCGACGCCGTCGTCCCGCGCCGAACGTCGTCGCAGCCGCTCACGCCTGTGCCCCGCTCGGGCCCGATCCGGATGACGTCGACGCCGATCCCGACGATCCCGCCCACGCGCACGCCGCCGGCCGGATCGCCGGTCGCCCGCTCGCGCGTCCCGGGCGATGAATCGTCGGTAGCGCTCGAGATCCAGACCGCCGATGTGCTCACGGCGATGGACGATGAGCCTTCGCCGTCGGGCCCCTCGGCACCGCGCGCGCCTGCACCGCCGGCCCCGCGCGCATCGCGCGAACGCAGCGCCGACGACGGCTCCGCGCCGGGCACGTTCCTGGGCCTCACCGTCGGGGCCTCGGGGCCGTCCGCGCCATCGGCGTCCTCCGGGTCCTCAGGGCTCTTCGGGTCCTCCGGATCTTCGGGGCTCTTCGGATCCTCCGGCGCGCCCCGACCGCGCGCGGATCGCGATGACTCCGCATCGGAGGCGCACCCGCGCCGGCGCCGCTGGCCCTGGATCGCGGCGCTCGCCGCGGTCGTGCTCGCCGGCGGCGCGGCGGCTGCGCTCGTGCTCAGCGGCGGTACCTCGTCCTCCGACGGCGAGAGCGGCGCGTCGTCGGCCAACCCGGGCGACCCGGGCGATCCGGGGCGCGAGATCGCCCAGCGCGCGACCCAGATGGCCGCCCAGGGCGAGCGCGAAGCCGCCCTCGACCTGCTCGTTCGCTCGCGCAAGCAGTACCCGAGCAGCGCGCCGCTCGCGTATGCCGCCGGCCGGATCCTGTTCTCGAAGTTTTACTGGACCGATGGTCTCAAGAGCTTTCGCGACGCGATCCGCAACGAGCCGCGCTACCGGACGGATCCCGAGCTGATCAAGACGGTGCTGCGCGGCTTCATCACGACCCCGGGCTACAACGACGAGCTCGCGGCGTTCCTGCGCGACGACATCGGCGCCGCGGCGCAGCCCTTCCTCGAGGAGACCGCGCGCGATCATCCCAGCGCGGCGATCCGCAGCCGGGCCGCCAACGAGCTTCGCCGCTACCGCTGAACCGCCCGGCGATGCGCCGGAGCGGGATCGCCGGATCTGTGATCGCGCGCGCCCTGGGAGGCGACCTCCATCGAGCTGTCACTCCCGCGCCGCGGGCCTGCGGCGGCCTGGGCAAAATCCTCCCTTTCACCTCGAGTCGAGGCGTTCGGCAAATTTTTGGGACCCGGAGATCTCCCCACCTGACGCGACGCATCGAATCCATCGAGCGAATCCCACAGGCTTCTCAACAGCTCACTCGAGGACATCGAGATTTCAGGAGAAAGCCGGCTCAATCCACCCACAGTTCACGCTCAATCCACAGCTAGCTCACCGGCTACCCTCAGCCTTGTGCACACTACGTGTAGCGCACCTCATGCAAGAGCCCCCCAAATCTGTGGCTGTTTTTCTTGCTCGGATTCGCGGGCCTCGATAAAAGGTAGACCGTGTGACGGCGTTCTCGAATCACGCGCATGGAGGGGGCGATCAGAGTCGGGCGAGCAGATTTGGGCGTCCCGTCACCGACGCTTGTCCCGATCGTCATCGTGTCGCCATCGTTCTTGGAGTCGGCTTAGATCGTCCGTCGTAGGTCCTCCGGGATCTCTCATCGGTATTTTTGGCAGATGGACGACCGGAGGGGCCGTCCGCCGTTGTGCCGTGAGCGCTCCCGCCCAGTCTGAATGCGTCAGTAGCGCTCGGCTTTGCTCGACGAGCTTCGTCCGGGTAAAGCTGACAATCAGTTGTCAGACCGATCGCGCAAGCTCAGATCCTGCTTGAAGTCGCTGTCGCCGTCATCGCCTCGATTTCACCCTCTCATCCGTGGCCCCCGCACCAAGGATCCACATGTTCGCCAAGTCTGTCGCTTCCACCACCTCGTCGTCCGCTGGCTCTGTCGGGGCCGGAAGTAGCTCCGGGGAGCCCGCGCGGGCTCAGATCTCGGCGAGTCGAGAGGCCAAGCAGGTGTCGCGGATCCTCGTCGACAACCAGCGACCGGGGCTGACGGTCGAGCGGTTCTTCACCCGGTCGGGTGTCGATGCGTTCGAGACCGTCGAGTGGGAGCGCCGCGACGCGGTGATCAGCGGAGCCGACGGCAAGGTGTTCTTCGAGCAGCGCGGCGTGGAGTTCCCGCGCAGCTGGTCGCAGACCGCGACCAACGTCGTGGTCCAGAAGTACTTCCGCGGCACGCTCGGCACCCCGCAGCGCGAGGACTCGGTGCGAACGATGATCGCCCGCGTCGCCGATACGATTTATGGCTGGGGCAAGGCCGATGGCTATTTCAAGGGCGACGCCGATGCGTGGGCGTTCCGCGACGAGCTGGTCCACCTGCTGCTGCACCAGAAGATGGCGTTCAACTCGCCGGTCTGGTTCAACGTGGGCGTCGAGACCCATCCGCAGTGCTCGGCGTGCTTCATCAACTCGGTCGATGACTCGATGAGCTCGATCCTCGGTCTTGCAAAGACCGAGGGCATGCTCTTCAAGTACGGCTCGGGAACCGGCTCGAACCTGTCGTCGCTGCGCAGCTCGCGCGAGAACCTCAACGGCGGCGGCACGGCGTCGGGCCCGGTGTCGTTCATGCGCGGCTTCGACGCGTTCGCCGGCGCGATCAAGAGCGGCGGCAAGACGCGGCGCGCGGCCAAGATGGTGATCCTCAACGTCGATCACCCGGACGTCGTCGATTTCATCGATTGCAAGGCGATCGAAGAGAAGAAGGCGTGGGCGCTGATCGACGCGGGCTACGACGGCGGCTTCAACGTCGTCGGTGGCGCGTACGATTCCGTCAACTACCAGAACGCGAACCACTCGGTGCGGGTCACCGACGAGTTCATGAACGCGGTGCTGCGCGACGGCGACTGGCACACCCGCGCGGTGACCGACGGCCGCAAGCTCGAGGGCCACAAGGCGCGGACCCTGATGCGCAAGATGGCCGACGCCGCGTGGATCTGCGGTGACCCCGGCATCCAGTACGACACCACGGTCAACGACTGGCATCCGTGCATCAACACGGCGCGCATCAACGCGTCGAACCCGTGCTCCGAGTACATGTTCCTCGACGACTCGGCCTGCAACCTGGCGTCGCTCAACCTGCGCAAGTTCCAGAACGTCGACGGTGACCTCGAGATCGCGGCGCTCCGCAGCGCGGTCCGCACGACGATCACGGCGATGGAGATCATCGTCGACAACAGCAAGTACCCGACGCCGCGCATCGAGGAG
>DATIPJ010000920.1:0-2840 GCA_035472155.1 Kofleriaceae bacterium | reverse complement strand
GGCTCGTCACCGTCGATAAGCTCGAGCTCGAGGTCAGCGACCTCGGCACCGATCCGGGCCATGCGGTCGCCGAGCGGTTCCAGCGCCGCCGCACCCGGCTGCGCCACCTGGCGATCCGGATCCCCCAGCCGGCGCTCGACGAGCGCGTGGCGCAGCTGCGCAAGGCGCTGGCCGGGCTCGGCGTCAGCCAGCTGTCGGCGCGGCTCAACGACGGCTTCGTCTCGCTGCGCGCGCGCGCCGCGGACGGGCTCGCGACCGCGGATCTGTCGTTTCACGTCGAGCTGCTGGGCTCGGGGACGCAGCTGCGCGCGCTGGCGAGCGCGGTGCGCGTGCACGGCCACCTGCCCACGGCGGGCCCGGTCATCGCAGACCGCCTGCTGGTCGCGCTGGTCGGTGCCGGCGAGGTCTCGGAGATCGCGGAGCGGCCGCACGCGCGCGGGCTGTGCGATGCCGAGGTCGATCTGGTCGGTGCCGTGCTGTGGCACGTGCTGCCGCCGGCGGGCTGGCGGCTGCCGGCCGTGTCGGAGCTCGAGCTGACCCACATCCGGGTGGCGCGCGGGGGCATCGAGGTCGCGTACGGACCGACCGGCACGCGCAGCGGCGAGCTCGGCGTCGGCCAGAGCACGCTGCGGCTGGCCGCGGCGCACGACCTCATGCACTCGGTCGATCACCAGCTGCGCGGCGGCCACCTCGAGGAGGCGATGCGCGGCTACCGCGGCCTGCTGGCGTCGAGCGGGCCCGATCAGCCGCTCGTGCTCGACCGCATCCTCGCGCTCGCGGCCGCGCGGCCCGCGTGGTTCTTCGACGGCCTCGAGCTGGCGCGCCAGGCGCTCGCGCGGTGGCCGAGCTTCGCGCCCGCGCACGCCGCGCTGGCATCGATCACGCTCGCGCAGGGCGATGCGCGCGAGGCCGCCAAGCATCTCGAGGCGGTGGCGCGGCTGGCCAGCGCCGACGGCGACGACGACCAGGCCGCGCTCGCGGCGCTCGCGGGTGCGCGGCTGTTGCGCGTGCTCGATCCGCGGGTCGCGACCCAGCTCTACCAGCTCGCGCTCGAGCACGACCCGAGCTCCGCCGAGGCGGCGGACTCGCTCGCCGACCGGCTCGCCGACGAGCAGCGCTGGCCCGATCTGGTGCGCCTGGTGCGCACGCGGGCTGCCGCCGCGGCGGACCCTGCCCTCTCGGTGCAGCTGCACCTGCGGCTCGCCGACGTGTTCGCGCACCAGCTCGGCGATCGCATGAGCGCCGACCACGAGCTCACGGTGGCGCGCCAGCTCGCGCCCGAGGATCCCGCGGTGCACGAGATGGCGGCGACCATCCTCGGCGCGAGCGACCCGGCGGCAGCGATCGCGGCGTGGCGCGAGGTCGCGCGGCTCGCCGATCTGCGCGGCGATCACCGGACGTGCGCACGCGCGTGGGCGCGGCTGGGCGATCTCCTCGCGGCGGCGGCCGCCGGCGACCCCGACGAGCCACTCAGCAGCGCGGCCGAGGACGCGTGGCGCCGCTCGCTCGAGCTCGATCCGCTGCAGGCCGACGCGCTGGTCGGCCTCGCGGGAGCCGCGGCCGTGCGCAACGACCATGCGATCGCCGCCGACCTCTACGAGCGGCTGCGCGGCCTGGGCCTTGCGCAGGCGATCTCGGCTCGCCACGAGCTGGCACTCGCGCGGTCGCTGGTCGCGCTCGGCCGCACCGAGGAGGCGCGCACGAGCCTGCGGCGCGCGACGCTGGCCGGCGGCGAGACGGCGGCCGAGGCCCATGCCATGTTCGCCGAGATCGCCGACGCGGCGCTCGATCGCGAGCACGCGGCCGCCGAGCTCGACACCGCGATCGCGGCCCTGGTCGAGCTCGCCCAGGCGCACGCCGACTCCGATCGGCTGTACACGCGCGCCGCCGAGCTCGCGGTCGCGCGCGCGATGCTGTTCGACAAGACCCGGCAGTCGTCGGCGGCCGAGGCCGACTGGCAGCGCGCCCACGCGCTCGCGCGCCAGGTCGCGCCCGAGATCGCACGCGACGCCGCGCGCACGCTGCTCGCGCGCTCGGGCCACGACGCCGGCCTCGAGCGGCGCTGGATCGACGCGGTGCTCGCGACCCGGCCGCCACAGGCCGAGCGCGCCGCGCTGCTCGTCCGGCGCGCGGACGTCCGCCGCCGCGAGCGCGCTCCCGATCTCGCCGCCGCGCTCGCCGACCTGCACGAGGCGGTCGCGCTGTCCGAGGACGCGCCCGAGACGGTCAGCGGCCACGCCATCAACCACACGCTCGGCCACACCGACACCCGGCGGCGCGCCTACCAGCTCGAGGCCCAGCTGTTCGCCCAGAGCGGCGATCAGCGCTCGCGCGCCCAGGCGCTGGCGGCGCTGGCCAAGCTCGCCGAGCGCGCAGGCGACCGCGTCGCGAGCGAGACCGCGGCGGCCGCGGCGTGGCTGGCTGCCGACGAGCCCGCCGCCGCCCTGCCCCACGGCGCGCGCGCCCATGCGTCGCTGTCGGCCGCCGACGTGCCGGCCGCGCTGCGCCGCGAGGTGCTGGTCACCCTCGGCGAGGCCGCGTGGCGCCAGCGCGCGTGGCCCGATGTCGTGCGCGCCTACCGCGGGCTGCTCGAGGAGCACACCGCCGACACTCCGCGCCAGGCGACGTTCCGCTACCGCCTCGCGGTCGCGGCCGATCGCGCAGGCGACGCCTCGATCGCGCTCGCCGCGCTGCGGCCGCTGATCGACGATCCCACCGTCACGCGCGACGCCAGCCCCGAGCTACGCGGCCAGGCGCTGCGGCTGTTCGCCGATCTCGCCGAGCGCGCCGGCGACCTGATCGCCGCCGCCACCGCACTCGAGCGCTTCGCCGCGATCGGC
>DATIPJ010000919.1:0-12007 GCA_035472155.1 Kofleriaceae bacterium | reverse complement strand
GGAAGTCGGTGGTGGGGGCGAGGAGGGCGCGCAGGCCGTGGCGGCCGGAGAGGATCCACTGGACGCGCAGGCAGGCGTGCTCGCGCCAGTCGTGGTCGGGGCCCGTGTTGTCCATGCCCCAGTCGGGCTGCGCGAACGCGGATTCGCCCTCGACGAGGGAGTGACAGAGCTCGTGGAAGATCATCTGCGCGAGGCTGTCGTCGGGATCGAGGCTGGCATCGGTGCCGATCGCGAGGGTGCCGCTACCGTCGGTGGCGGCGTAGGCTTCGGGGGTGCGGATCACGCGCAGCCCGATGCGCCGCGCCGCGCCCAGCCAGACCTCGGCGAGCGGATCGACGTAGCGATGGGTGACCTGGCGCACCGCCAGCGTCTACCACGTCATGGGGAGCAGAGCGGGTCGATCCAGAGGTTGGGGCCGGTGCCATTCTTGTCGACCCAGAACAGCACGGTCTGGTTGTGGTGGGCGATCACGTCGAACGCCACGAATTCATGCAGGGTGTTCATCGGGTTGATGAACGTCGGTTTGCCAGCGGCATCGACCCGCGCGGCGCGCAGCAGCGTGGGGCTCGTGCTGGTGTCGGGCCAGACGGCAAGGAAGTCGGTATCACCGGCTGCAATGATCGGGACCGTGCCCTCGGCCCCCAGGAGGTCGATCTCGCCGGGGGCGTTCGCGAGCTGGTCGTCGCGCATGGAGAGGTGCAGGAAGTCGTGGTCGGTCTTGACCATCCAGCCGAACAAGTACCTGTGCGCCGTGGGCAGGTAAGCGGCGCCGGGCACGAACGAGCCGTGAAAGTCGTCGACGCTGATCGTGACCGGCGCACGAGCGACCAGGTTGTCGTCGATCGGAGCGGCGATGATCGCCTCGTGGGGCGCCGACGAGTTGTCGCTCCACACCCCGAGGTAGCCGGACGCCGCGCGTACGAGGGTCTGCCGGGTGACGGTGTGGGCGTTGGTGTTGACCGGCAGGGTGCCCGCGGTGACGACGCCGCGGCGCGAGACCGCCTGCATGGCGAGGAAGCCATCGCTGTCCTTGGCGAGGTACGCGATCCGGCCGTGGTCTCCGCCGGCGAGGGCGCCGGGACCCACGATGAGGCCATCGTTCATCGTGGCGGACGCAACGGGAGCGGCGGGCTGGAGTTGCGCATCGAGCGGGACCACGACGGTGCCGACCGCGGCATCCATGGCCAGGTTTCGCGCCGTCATGGGATAGGGTACTGCGATGGCCACCTCGGCCGTGTCGCCGGTATCGGGGTCGAGCGCGACCGCCGCGACCGGGCCGATCGAGCTCGGCACCGGGAGCGCACCTCCGGTACCGGCGACGAGCTCGAGGCGGTCACCCACGAACTTGAACGCGTAGCCGTGAACGACCAGGGCGCTGTCGACGGTGAACACGTCGAAGCCGCGGGGCGTGCCGACCGCGGTGAGGTACGCGGTGCCGCTGTCGACGGTGAATCGCGCCGGCGCGCAGGACAGCACCGGCGGCGCGTCGGGCGGCAGCGGAGGCGTGGCATCGGTTGCCGCGTCGGGCTCGGGCGTGACGGCGGCGTCGCTCTGGACGCGCGGATCGAACCCGAACCGACATGCGGCGAGCGCGGCGAGCGCGGTCAACCCGAACAGCCTCACGCGGGGGAGGGTATCAGAAGGCCTATCGAGAGTCACCGACGGCGGCTCGTCGGTGGGCCTGGCCGGCGGGACTGTGAGGTCCGGAAGCTGCCAGTGGCGGTCATGGGGGCGTGCTACTCGACCGGTACGATGTCTCACACCGTGCGCGTACATCGAAGTGTGCAGTGGATATGTAGAAGCGCCTTGCGTGGCCCCGGTCACGTGATTGCCACAATTCCGCCACGGTCTCCCGCCGCGGCCAGGAGGCAGCGATGCGGACGATGATGACCATGCGCTGCCCGTTCGGGCTGCTGCGGCTCTACGCCGAGGGTGACGAGCTGGTCGCGATCGACCTGCCGGACCACGTCGGGCCGGAGGCGCCCCAGCGCAGGACCGAGGTGCTGGTTCGCACCCAGGCGCAGCTCGCGGAGTACTTCGCGGGCGAGCGGCGCGAATTCGACCTGCCGCTCGCGCCGCAGGGGTCGGGCTTCCAGGTCGAGGTGTGGCGCGCGCTGCTGCGGATCCCGTACGGCGAGACCTGCAGCTATGGCGACATCGCGCGCGTGGTCGGCCGGCCTGCGGCGAGCCGCGCGGTGGGCGCCGCCAACGGGCGCAACCCGATCCCGATCATCGTGCCATGCCACCGCGTGATCGGCTCGAATGGCTCGCTGACCGGGTACGGCGGTGGCTTGCCGGTGAAGCGCTGGCTGCTCGACCACGAGCGCGGCTGGAAGCAGCCATCGCTGCCCGTGGCGCGCCCGTCGTGACGGCGGTCGCCCGGCCGACCAGGGGTGCTACGTTGCGGGGGTGCCAGATTGGTACTTGTTCGGTGGGCTCGCCGCGGGCGTCGCGTACCTCGCCAGCCGCAAGACGCTGCGCCGCCGCCAGCAGGAAGCGGCCGCCGACGCCTCGGGGCTGGTGCCGATCGGCGATCTGAGCCACCTGCCGGTGACGCTGCAGCAGAGCGCGCTCTGGATGATGGCCGAGGGCGGCTTCGAGACCCGCATCGTGCACGGTGCGATGTCGCGCGGCAGGCACGATCTGGCGATCACCGCGTTCGACCTCGAGACGCTGCGCGAGCGGCGCGGCGAGTGGGCGTACCTGCCCGTCGAGCCGCCGTTCCGGATCGCCGGCGTGGTGAGCATCGTGGTGTGCGAGGTCGATCGCGCGTTCCCGCATGTGCTGTTCAAGCGCGAGGGCCGCGGCGACGACCTGTTCGATGACGACCTGATCGATCGCGCAAGCTCGATCGCGAAGCTGGCGCGCGGCGGGCTCGGCATGCCGAGCGCATATCCATCGGAGATGCCCACCGCGCTGTCGCCGGCGGCGCTCGACATCCGGCTGCCCGAGCACTGGCGCGTGTACGGCGATGCGACCGCGGTCACTGCGCTGATGTCGGCAGGTTTCGCCGCCACGCTCGATCACGCCGGCCGGCGCGATCTGGTCATCGAATTGCTCGGCGACCTCGTGATTGTGTATCCCGCTGCACGTGACGTGATCGGATCGGATGCATTCGCGGATCTCACTGCGACGGCGCTCACGATTGTGGATGGAGTGCTCGCGTGTTCTCCCGCGCTGTCGCCTCGCGGCGTCGAGTAATGATCGAGTCGCTTCGACTTACGATACGAAGAACGATGAGCGTCACGAATGTTGCTCATCTCGTCGGGAGGACTGACCTATTTGAAGGTCAATCGTACGCGTGCTCACCCCGCACACGGACGTGCGAACAGGTACCCATCCCGCGCCCCAGCCGTTATGCTCGCGGCGGTGGCGAGGTTCCCGTCCCGCATTGGTAGATATGATCTGATCACCGCGCTGGCGACAGGCGGTATGGGTCGGGTGTATCTGGGGCGTGCGGCGGGCATCGGCGGGTTCGAGCGCAAGGTCGTGATCAAGACGCTCGAGGTGCCGCTCACCGCCGAGAGCGATCCGGCGATCGCGATGTTTCTCGACGAGGCGCGCGTGCTCGGGCAGCTGCATCACCAGCACATCGCCGGGGTGTACGAGGTCGGCAAGGACGAGGACGGCCGGCACTTCATGGTGCTCGACTACCTCGAGGGCTTCAGCGCGCACGACGTGTGGGAGCGCGCGGTCGAGTTCGGCGCCGCGCTGCCGCTCGACTTCACGCTGACGGTGGTGTCCGCGGTCGCCAACGGCCTGCATTACGCGCACACGCGCAAGGACATCGAGGGCCGGGCACTCGGCATCGTGCACCGCGATGTCACGCCGTCGAACGTGATGATCGGCTACGACGGCGCGGTCAAGATCATCGACTTCGGTATCGCGATGGCGACGCATCGCTCGACCAAGACGCAGACCGGCTTCGTCAAGGGCAAGGTGGGCTACCTGTCGCCCGAGCAGGTCAGCGGGCGCGACGTCGACGCGCGCACCGATGTGTTCGCGCTCGGTATCCTTTTGTACGAGCTGTCGACGCAGCACCGCGCGTTTCGCGAGGGGTCCGACCTCGCGACGATGCAGCGGATCAAGGCGGGCAAGCTGACGCGGCCGTCGCAGCTGGTGAGCAACTACCCGGTCGAGCTCGAGGCGATCGTGATGAAGGCGCTGCAGGTCGATCCGATCGACCGGTTCGCCGATGCCGATGCGATGCGGCGCGCGGTCGAGGCGCTCGGCCATCGCCTGCACCTCGTGCTCGGCGACGCGGCCATCATCGAGGTGATGGCGCAGCTGTTCGAGCCGCACGCGCCGCCCAAGGCCAAGGAGCCGAAGGAGCCCAAGGAGCTCAAGGAGCCGCCCGCGCGGATGTCCGATCCGTCGTTCGAGTGGCTCGAGTCGGATCACGCGCTAACCGTGCGGCGCGAGCCCGAGGAGCTGCTCGCGCAGCTGCGCAGCGAGAGCCTGCGCATGGAGAGCCTGCGCATGGAGAGCATGCGCTCGGATGCCTCGAGCTCGGGGATCATCGACGAGGCAGAGACCCGGCAGCTCGGCTCGACGGGGATGCCCGACGCGCCGCCGCGCAAGCTGCGCGCTGCGACCGAGGCGGCCGATGCGCTGGGCGCGCAGGCCTTCGATACGCCGATGCCCGGGCTGCCGCTCGCCTCGCCGCCGCCGACGCCGGTGATGACCGCGATCCCGCGCGGCGGACCTCCGGCGACGCCGCGCGGCATGACCGCGGCGCCGGTGGGGCCGCAGACCCCGCGGAGCATGACCGCAGCGCCGGCGGGTCCGGCGACGCCGCGCGGGATGACGCTGCCGCCGCCACCGCCGCCGCGGATGGCGACCGCCGTGCCGGTCTCGACGTCGTCGAAGCAGGCGCCGCTGGCGCCACCGCGCCACGGGGAACCGATGATCGGCGCCACGGTGGTGCGCGGTGCGCGCAAGCGTCGCGGCGCGCTGGTGCAGTGGGTCGCCGCGGGCGCGATCGCCGCGGTGCTCGGCGTGGGCGCGTACTTCGTGACGCGCGAGTCGACGACCGATGCGGTCGCAGGATCGGCCGCGCCTCCGGCGGCCGCGCCCCCGGTCGCAGCGCGTGCACCCACGCCTCCGCCGTCTCCGCCCAAGCCGGCCCACATCGATCCGCCTCCGCCACCACCGGCGCCGGTCAAGCCGACGCACATCCGCGTGAAGATCGTCACCCATCCGCCCAATGCGATCATCATGCTCGACGGCAAGAAGCTGGGTCGGACGCCGTTCGACGAGACGATCGACGCCGATCCGAGCAAGCACGTGTTCAGGCTCCGGCGAAAGGGCTACACGACCGCCGAGATCGAATCGACGCTCGATGGCGATATCGCGCAGGACATCGCGCTGACGCCGCAGCGCTAGTTCGTCGCTCTAGCGCGCGCTACCGCTTGTCGCTGCCGCGAGCCCGCTTGCGCTCGCGCTCCTCCTCTTCTTCCTCTTCCTCCTCGGACTTGACCCTGGGCATCACGGCGGGTCGGACCGGTGGCCCGGTGTGCGCGCGCAGAAACTCGAGCGCGAGCCGCGTGCGCGCAGCGTCGAGCGCGGCTCCGGAGCGCGGCAGCGTGGCGAGCTCGACCGGCTTGCCCGCGGCCGACAGCGCGTCGACCAGCGCGAGCGTGTGTGCAAACAGGATCCGCTCGTCGGTCGGGCTGGCGAAGATCAGCAGCGGCCGCTTCATCTGCTCGGCGTAGCTCGTGGCGGCGGTGCGGCGATAGCCCTCGGGGTTGGCCGACGGCGTCTTCATGTAGCGCTCCGCGTACGCGGCGCCGAGCAGCGACCAGTCGGTGATCGGCGAGACCGCGACCGCGGCGGCGAACACGTCGGGGTGGATCAGCGCGCCGAGCGCCGCGAGGTAGCCGCCGTACGCCGACCCGATCGCCCCGACGCGTGCGACGTCGAGCTCGGGGTGGCGGGCGCCGATCTGCTTCAGTGCGCCCAGCTGATCGGTCATCGGGAGGGTGAGCGCATCGCCTGCGATCACGCGCTCCCAGTCGCGATCGCGATCGAGCGTGCCTCGGCCGTCGGCGCGCACCACGATGAACCCGGCGTCGGCGAGCCACTGGTCCGCGCGGTATTCATCGAGCGCGTCGAGCACTCCCTTGGCGGCCAGCCAGCTCTCGAGCCGCAGCAGCACCGGATAGCGGACCTTGGGATCGAAGGCGCGCGGCCGCGTGATCGCGGTATGCACGCTGTGATCGACGACGATGACGGTCTCGAGCTTGGTCGTCGGTGCCGCGCCGGCGCGCTCGGCCACCGACGGGAGCTCGGTGGGCGCACCACCGTCGCGCAGCGCGACCGCGGTCTGCCCGCCGCCGCGGTTCTCCGAGCGGATCACGACGACGCCGGCACCGGCGATCGCGTGGTGAACCCCACCGTTGGCCGGCGCCGTGAGAGCGACCGGCTCTCCACCGACGAGCGGCACGCGCCACACATGCGATTGGCGCGGATCGGCCGCCGCCTCGACGATGACCTCGCGCCCGTCGCGCGACATCCCGGCGACTCGGCGCAGCCCGACGTCGGCGGTCAGGACCTGGCGCACCAGCGCACCGTCGGCTGCGTGGTGCTCGAGGGCCCACGCGCCGTGGCTCTCGGTCATCCAGAGAAAGCCCGACCCGTCGGGCAACCAGGTCAGCGCATCGGGGGCGACGTTGAGCCATGCGGTCGCCTGCTCGGTGAGCAGCGGCCGGGTCTCGCCGGTGGCCGGATCGACCGCGAGCACCGCGAGCTGGAACTGCTCGCGGCTGACGACGATCAGCGTGAGCGGCCCCTTGGCGGGCCAGATCGCGCGCGCGAGGTACGGATAGCGCGCGGTATCCCACGTCACCCAGCGCGGCGTGCCGCCGCGGGCCGAGACGATGCCGAGGTCGACCGCCGCGATCGGCCGGCCGCTCCGCGGATAGGCGAGGGCCAGCGGCGCCTGCTCGGGATGGCGCGGGTCGCCGACGTACACGGTCTCGACGCCGCGCGCGTCGGTGCGCTGGAACGCGATCGACTCGCCGTCGGGCGACCACCAGTAGCCGCGGTCGCGCCCGAAGTCGCGGGCGAGCGGCTCGGGCGTGGCGTACTCGACGCTGGTCGGATGCTGTGTCACGCGCACCGGCTGCGTCCGCTCGGGCGACGCCACGGCGCTATCGGGATCGAGCACCGGCGCGACCCAGAGATCGCCGTCGCGGATGAACGCGCAGTGCTCGCCGCTGGGCGAGAGCTGGAGAGCGCGGTGCGGGCCGAGCGGCAGCTCGCGCGCGGTGCCGGTGGTGCGCGCGATCACGAACACGCGGCCCGCGGTCTCGAGCATCACGCGCGCGCCGGTCGCCGACGCGGCGACCGCGTCGATGCCGGCGGTGCTCGACGCATCGCCGACCAGCGTCGTCGCGCTCGCCAGCGCCTTGGTCGCGCCCGCTGCGTCGAGCACATAGAGGTCGGTGCGCGCGTCGCGCGCCGTGCTGCGGCGGAACAGCACCGCACCATCGGGCAGGATCGCCAGCGGCTCCGGCGCGCCGCGCTCCGAGGCGCCCGATACGATGCGCTCGAGCGCGGCCTCGTCGATCGCCGGCCACGCCAGCTTCTCGTCGGGGGCCGTCGCCGAGCGGTCCACCTCTCGCGCCTCGCCGCGGCACGCCGCCAGGGCGGCAACGCCGATGGCAACCGCCATGGCAACGAGCCCGCAGCGCACCCGACGGCGAACCGCCTGCATCACTGCATCCTCGGCCGGCCGCGCGTCGACGGTCAAGTCAGCCGATGGCGATTCTGCCCCGCGCCGAGCCTAGTCGTGCACGGCCCACGTATTGAGCACACCGGTGTCGCCGAACGCATCGGTATCGACGATACAGAGCGTCCACGTCCCCGACGCGTCGCCGGAGAATCCGGGCACCGCGCGGTTGGTGAAGGCGAAGGCGCCCGAGCCGGTCGGGAACGTTCCGGTCGGGAACGCCGTCACCGTCGTCCCGTTGTGCGCCAGCGTGCCGCGCAGGATCGAGCGGAACGCGTGGCTGCCCGAGATGTCGAGCTTGGCCACCGACGCGGAGCCGCCCGTCGCCGTCACCGTCAAGCTCGTGCATGCGGTGCCGTTGTCGATCGTCGGGAGGTTCGGCGTCGCCATGCCCGACCAGTGCACGACCGGTGTGCAGTTGCCGACGATGTTCAGCGACCACGAGTTGATCGTGCCGACATCGACCGACGCGACGTCGGCGACCTTGAGCTGCCAGGTGCCCGCCGCGGTCTGGCCGCTGAACGCCGTGATCGCCTGGTTGGTGATCACGATGTTGTCGGCCGAGCCGCCCGCGCGGTTACTGACCACGAACTGCGTGCCTCCCGGAGAGATCAGCGTGACCACGAGGTCGCCGCGGAACGTGTGCGAGATGTTGAGCGAGAGGCTGAGCGACGCCACGGTGCCGTTGCCGGTGACCGGCAGCACCGAGGTCACACCCGTCGCGTTGTTATCGGGGATCGCCTTGGGCACGTCGGTCGACGTGAAGGCGCCGTTGATGCACTGGCCGCCCGTGTTGTTGGCCACGGTGACCGTCACGCTCGAGGTCGCGGTCGCGCCCCTGTCGTCGGTGGCGACCGCCTTGAACACCTTGCCGGCCCCGTCGGGGACCTTCGTGGTGTCGAACGTGGTCGCGAACGGCGCCGTCGTGTCGGTGACGGTGCTGCCATCGGGCATCGTGAACGCAACGCTCGCGACCGTGCCGTCGGTGTCGGCGGCGGTCGCCGCGACGTTGATCGTGCCGCTCACCGTCGAGCCGGCGGTCGGCGACGTGATCGAAACCGTGGGCGGCACGTTGTTGTTGGTGATGATGAGCGACGCGCTCGCCGTGTGCGTGGCCGACGCGCCGGTGCCGGTGATCGTGAACTGCGTCGTGCTCGCCGGCGTCCCCGCGGCGACGGTCACCGTGAGGGTCGAGCTCCCGCCTGCCCCCACGCTCGTCGGGTCGAAGGTCCCGCTCGCGCCGCCGGGCAGACCGGTCACCGACAGCGCGATGTTCTCCGCCGCGCCCGAGATCACGGCGGTGTTCACCGTGTACGTCGTGCTCGACCCCGCGGCGACGGTCTGCGACGTCGGGTTCGGCGTGATGCTGAAGTCGTTGGTGACCGCGCCGCAGTTGCCGAACTTGAACGTCCCGACGCGGGTGCGCCAGTTGAACGACCCGCTCGCGCCCTCGTACTCCTGCGTGTACCAGAACGTGCAGTCGTCGGTCGGGTCGATGTTCATCGACGAGTAGTCGCCCCAGCGGGTCAGGCCGCCGGTCTGCGAGCCGGTGCCCGCGACGAGCGTGGCCTCGCCCTGGCCCATCGTGCCGAGCGCGTCACTCGCGAGCCGGCCCGTGTAGCGCACGCTCGGGTTGATCGTCGAGCTCGACGTGGCGAACCCGAGGCCGATGTTGCCGGCCTGGTCGAACGTGAGGCTGCTCATCCAGCGGAACGCGTTGTCCGGCGCGTAGGTGCCCTGCTGGAACACCGTCGGCGTGGTGTTCGGCGTGCGCAGCTCGTAGAACCGGATGCCACCGCCGGTGCCCGCGGTGACCGCGTGCGAGACCAGCAGCGATTCGTGATCCGCGAACTGGCGATACACCAGGCGATTCATCAGGCGGTCGGCGAGCGAATCGAGCCGGTTGGTCGTGCCGGGCTGCACGACGCACGTGCCGCCATTGCACAGCGGGGTGAACGGCGCGACGGTGATCTGTGTCGGTCCGGTGAACGTCGAGTTCGCCGGCGTCGTGAAGTCGACGTGCATCTTGAAGAACGCCAGCGTCGTGTTGGTGTCGAGCGCCATCAGGAAGTTCGGCGAGCCGGCCGGCGGCTGCGTCGGGCCGTCGAGGTCGGAGGCCAGGAGGCCGCCGATATCGGCCGTGGTGTTGAAGCACTGCTGGGTCGCGGCCGCGCCGGCCAGCATCTTGGCGCGATCGGCCGCGCACACCCGCGAGCCCGCGAACGTGTCGTTCGGGAACATGTTGTAGGTGAAGTAGTAGCCGTCGGGCCACAGGCCGATCTTGGGATAGTCGTTGAAGCCATCGAACGTGAACGAGTAGCGATTGTACGTGCCCGTCGGATCCGGCGTGGTCGACACCGCGACGCACTGGAAGAACGGCCCGTTGCCGCCGTTGACCGAGAACTGCGAGATCACCCAGCGGTCGGCCATGCGGTCGTAGCGGACGATGCCGTCGCCGTCGTTGGTCGTGGCGCACGCGCCGGCGAAGCCGTTGAACAGCGTGTTGGTGTTGATCGGACCGAGCAGCTTGGCGCCGGTGCGGCTGAACACCGTGACGCCGGAGTTGACGATCTGGACGTAGTGGTTCGGGCCGACGTCGCCATCGGTGTCGGGCGGCGCCGACTGCACGGTGAAGCCTGCGAGGCCGCTGCCCATGCCCTCGAACGTGACGATCGTGCTCGGGATGTTGGCGGAGCCGATCGCATCCTGCACGACGGGGTCGCGCTGCTGCGAGAGCGACTGGAGCTGCGCATGCGGGATCGCGCGCCACGGCTCGGCTTCGCGTGCGCGCAGGCCGATCACCTCGGGCACGGGGACCTTGGCGAGGTCACTGAGCGCCGGCGACACGTCCTGCGCGTCGGACTTGATGACTTCTACCTTCTGACGATCATCGTCAGGCGCGCCGGTCGCACAGGACATCGCGAGCGTCGCCAGCATCGATACGGCAGGAAGACCCGGGAACCATGCTCTCGATCGCAACATTCAGCCTCCAGATGAGTGCACCGCGGTGCCCATTCATCTACGTCGGCCGACATTGGCGCTAGAGGGAGGCTACTCACCGATATGAGTCTTAATCTTATACTACCTCGGAGTACTGCTCGGAATATCAGCATTAAATGTTAGTAAAGTCAGAGAGATGGAGGGAAGTGAGGCTGCATTCTTTAAATGCTGTCCGCGACTTATCTGGTGCATAAGGACTGATAACTCGCTACAGCGGCTCAAAAAACTGCAGTCTCGTCGTGATCGACACGTGGGTACCGATCGCCTATCGTGCGCCCATGTCGGTGACCCGTTTGGCCGCCCTATCTCTGGCTCTGTTGCTGCCTCTGGCGTCGCTCTCGATCTCGCTCGCGCACGCAGATGATGACGACACTGCGAGCGGCGCGCCGATCATGGCGCGCGCTCCCGCCGACGACGATGTGTTCACACCGGGGCTGACCCACGCCGCCGGCCACGGCCGCGGCGCGGTCACCGGCGTCATGCAGTACAACGGCGCGTCGAAGGACACCACGCTCGACTTCAACGGCGAGGTCCAGGTGTTCGGCCCGCTGCGCCTCGTGCTGCGCGTGGACAACGTGACCGACAAGGCGCGGCCCGGGATCGGCGCTGCGGTGCAGTTTCTCGAAGAGAAAAAGCACGGCGCCGCCGCCTCGGCGTACTTCACGTACAAGGCGGAAGGCTTCACCGAGGCCGAGGGCGAGCTCGAGGGCCTGGTCTCGTTCGGCAAGCAGCTCGGGCCGGTGCGCGGGACCTTCAACCTGGCGTACGGCCAGGATCCCGAGGGCAACGAGCGCGATGGCGAGGTGGCGCTCGGTCTGCACGTCGAGCCGATCCGCGGCCTGTTCACCGGCGTGATCGGTCGCTATCGCGATGCGCTGGGCTCCAACGGCGACAAGGGCACCGGCATCCTGCGCGACGCGCTGGGCGCCGCGAGCGCGACGTTTGTCGTCGGCCGCTTTGGCGTGACTGCGAGCGCGGGCTTCACCGCGGTCGAGACCGTGACGTCGGGCTCGATGGACGGCGGGGTCGCAGGCGCGCTCGCCGTCGGCGCCGTGTTCTGACGCACCCTCCGGGCCGACCGCCGGCGCCGCCCTAGACCGTGTGGCTGGGCCGTACGTGTAAGCTGCCATGGTGCGTCTCGCGCTGGTCGCCGCGCTGCTCGCTGTGTCGGCGCCTGCGCTCGCCTACGAGCGCGCGCGGCCGATGGGGATGTACGCCGCGAACAATGGCCCGGCGCTGGCCCAGGTCGAGAGCCGGATCGACATCACGGTGCGC
>DATIPJ010000918.1:0-9065 GCA_035472155.1 Kofleriaceae bacterium | reverse complement strand
AGCGCGCCAGCATCGGCCGCTCGACGATCGACGTGCCGCTGTCGTGCGCCGCCGCGGTGACCAGCGTGACGCGCACGCCGAGCTCGGACAGCGACTTGCCGATGCCGAGCCACACGCGGACCAGCGCGTCGAGCAGCTCGTCGGGCGCGCGGCACGACAGCGACTCGGTGCCCCACAGCTCGCTGTCGAGGATCAGCCGCACGGCGGGCTCGGCCGGCGGCACCTCGTCGGGCAGCCGCATCACGAGCTGGTTCATCTGCAGCGAGCGCACCCAGTGGATGCGCCGGGTGTCGTCGCCGGGCACGTAGGTCCGGATCCGGAACACGCCCTCGCTCGGCTGGCGCTGGGTCTGGCGCGACGTCGCGCCGTCCCGGCCCGGGCCGAGCAGCGCGCGCACGCCGTCGACCGCGCTCGGCCGCGGCAGCACCGAGACCTGTGCCGCGCCGCGCTCGACGACCGCGGTTCGCGTCAGACCGAGGACATCGCCGAGCCACAGGAACAGCGGCGGGACGCGGTGGTCGCCGCGCGGCGCGATGCCGAGCTCGCTCTCGAGCTTGACCTCGGCGAGCGAGGCCGACGACGTCAGCGCATAGCGCGTGAACAGGCCGTGGCGCAGCGCGCGCCCGGTGGCGAACAGCCGCATCCCGGGCGGGATGCGTACGCCGGCGATCACGATCTCCTCGCGCAGCGGCTCGCCTTCGATCGCGATCTCGGGAAGGACCTTGCGCTCGATCCTCGCGTTGCGCCACGGGGCGCCGCCGCCGGCGACGAGCACCGTCCAGGTCGCGGTGAGATAGATCGTGCCCAGGCCCAGCACGCCGACCACGCTCAGGCTGGCCCAGCCCGAGACGCTGGCGGCGACCAGCGCGAGCGTGCCCGCCCACGTCATCGCGGTGCCGCTCGCGGTCAGCACGTCGAGCTGGATCCAGATCGAGCGCCGGTTGAGCACGTCGGCGCCCTCGCGCGTGTTGCGGTCGGGCCGCAGCACGATCGCGCACACCATGATCATCCAGAGGATCACGAGCACGGGCGCGGCCCGATGCAGGAGGCTCTCGTCGCGCGCGCTCAGGGTGCTGATCGCCGCCAGGAGCGGGGCGACAATCAAGGTTGCGATCCGTAGCTCGCGGTTCGAGGTCATCGGCGTGCTCCGGTCAGGGCGATCGCGCGAAGTCGTTCGCGCACGGTGGCGCCGTCGCTCCACAGGCGATGGCGCAGGACATCGGGGGCGACGTGCAGGAGGTCGTCCATCGTCACGAACTCGCGCCCGCACAGCATCGCGCGGGCCTGCGACGCGCGCACCCAGGCCAGCGTGGCGCGCGGGCTGATCGAGTGGCCGTCGGTGGTGGTGCGGCGCAGCCCGTTGATGTAGCTGACCGCGGTGTGCTTGATCTCGGGCGTGACGTGGATCTGCGGCACGGTCTCGCGCCAGTCGAGGAAGGCGGCGCGCGAGATCACCGGCGACAGGCTCTGCAGCGGCGACACCGCGCCCAGGTGGGTATCGAGGACCTTCACCTCGTCGTCGTGCGCCGGATAGCCGATCTCGAGCATCACCATGAAGCGATCGATCTGCGCCGCGGGCAAGGCGTACGTCCCCTCGTGGTCGAGCGGGTTCATCGTCGCCAGGACCTGGAACGGCTCTTCGAGCTGGTGGGTCGTGCCATCGACCGTGACGCTGCGCTCCTCCATCACCTCGAGCTGCGCCGACTGGGTCTTGGGGGTCGCGCGGTTGATCTCGTCGGCGAGCAGGATGTGGGTGAAGATCGGGCCGGGACGGAAGTGGAACTGCTTGTCGCGGGCGTCGAAGACACTGGCGCCGGTGATGTCGAGCGGCAGGAGGTCGGGCGTGAACTGGATGCGCCCGAAGCGAGTCTCGATCACCGCGGCGATCGCGCGGCACAGCTGGGTCTTGCCGACGCCGGGTACGTCGACGAGCAGCACGTGGCCGCGCGCGGCCATCGCGGTGAGCACGCGCTCGATGACGTCGCGCTTGCCGACGATCACCTGCTCGACCGCATCGAGCACCTTGCCGTACTCGTCGCGGATGCGCTCGACCCGGCGGCGCAGCGGCGTGCGCTCGACCGGCGCGATCTGCGGCGGGGCGGCGTCTCCGCCGCGGTAGGGTCCGGGTTCGATCATGGCGGCTTCCTCGGAGGCCCCGCCGTCGTGATGGCGCGGCAGCTGGCCGATCAACCAACGCGCGACCGGGGAGCCGCGATCTGGCGAGGCGCTGGGGCCAGCGGCGGTCCCCCACAGGCCGGCGTACGCGTCGGCGAGGCGCCGCCGGATCGGCTCGTCGCCGGCCAGGTGGTACAGGAGCTGCAAAAGTGCAGGTCGCATCTCCTCCGGGATCTGCGGCGCCAGCCTCTCGGGGCTGTCGCTCACCATGTCAGCGGCGGTGAGCGGGGGCCAGCCAAGCGCGCGCATGCCCTGGACCGCGCGCGCGACGTCGTCGCGGCTGGGCGTTCCGGTCGCCAGGAGTAGACCGCCGATCGCCCGGCGAACGCGCCGTGTATCCATCATCCCGCTCCTGTGGACAGTCCCGAGGACGTTCGTGGCCGGGACCGCGCCCCGTTCGATCGCACCCCGCAAAGCTGTCGCTGTGGTCGTCCGGAAGCAACCTGAAAATGCCTTAGGCTCACGGCCGGTCGCACCCCGACAAGGACACACCATGGTTTACGTCATTGCACAGCTCACGATCCATGACCGCGAGCGTTACGACCGGTACACGGCCAGCTTCATGGACGTGCTGCGACAGTTCCAGGGTCGCCTGCTGGTCTCGGACGAAGCGCCGCGGGTCGTCGAGGGGACCTGGCAGGCCGACAAGATCGTCGTGCTCTCGTTCGCCGATGAAGCGTCGTACGAGGCGTGGGCGAGCTCGGACGCGTACCGCGCGATCGCGCGCGATCGCATCGCGGCGAGCGAGGGACCGATCCTGCTGGTCCGCGGTGTCGAGCGACCGCGCGCCGCGTAGCCGATCGCGCGATCGCGAATCTGGATACGAGTCGCCGCTCCGAAGAGAGGGAGTACGACTGACCATCTCAATCGCGATCTGCGGTGGATTTGCTGCGCGTCTTGCGCTCGCAGCGGACCGCTGACGTGTCGTGCGTGATGCCATGTGTGGCGGCAGATCTGCAGCGATTTGCTGCGCGTGCGCGTTGGCGCGCGATCACCGGGGCAACGTTCCCCGTTCACCGGGATGCATCGAGCGTGGCCCGCCTCATCAAAAACCCACGAATCGATCGCTCGCGATCGAAACGGAATGTTCCAAGTGCGTCAAGAGACCGCATCGCGTCCCTCAGAAATCTGAGGCCGCGGGTGATCCACGCACGCACAAAGACCCGCCCTTCGCTCGCGATCCAGGCGAGCTTCAAGGCGGAATCATCGAGTCAACAACTCGACAATACGCCGTACGCCCGAGCGCATGTGGAGCGCTCGTTCGAGGCATTCGCTGATCGCGGCGATCGCCGCAACCGCGTCATCGCGACGGGTGCGATTGATCGCGCGTGCGGTCCGCGCGCTGCCGCAAGTTCGAGACAAGCATGGGAACTCCGACCATGCACATCGCGACAGCGGCGATCCGGCCGGTGGTCCCGCTCAACCACATTCCCAGCACCACGGCGGCAAACAGGACCGAGAACAACGCCGAGAGGCCAACGACATCGTGCGGGACGCCATCGGGCGCGCGATCCAGATCCTCGTTCGGTCCGAGGCTGCTCTCATCACGGACGGGGTGCTTGTGCTGATCGGTCATGCCTGCCGCCAAGCAGGCTACGTGCCGCAACCTAGGTGGGCTTTTCGCCTCGCTTGAAGCGCGTCCTCGTCGAGGATCGATGACCAGATTTTGGCCATCGTGCTCAAACGTCAGTCAGCTGGGTGTGTCTTCGTCGTCGGGCTCGACCGAATGCGCGACGTGTAGGCCCAGCGCGCGAAGTCTCATGCGCATCGTCTGCCGCGAGATTCCCAGCATCCGGGATGCGTCGCGATGGTTTCCATTCGTGTATTCCAGCGCAAGCGTCATTAACAATCGATCGACCTCCCGATGAGTCTCGGCGGCCAGATCGTTTGTTGTCGGCGACAAGCGCTGACGAATGAAGCGCTCCAGATCAAAAGTCTGTTCCACCGGTGGGGAGCTGTGGCGCGCCGGGCGAAATACTCCGGACAGCTCGGGCAGGAACGCGGACAGGAGCACACCCCCGCTCGCGCGCAGGAGCGCTTGTCTGAGCACGCTCTGGAGCTCGCGGATGTTCCCCGGCCACGCGTACGCGCGCAGCCGTGCGAGCGCGTCTGGCGCGATCTCGCGGACCTCTCGGCCCAGCTCGACACTGAACCGCCGCAGGTAGTGCTGCACGAGGATCGGCAGATCGTCGACGCGCTCGCGCAGCGGCGGCAGGTGGATCGTGAAAACACCGAGGCGGTAATACAGGTCGGGCCGAAATTTATCCTCGGCCGCGCGCACGCGGAGGTCGCGGTGCGTCGACGCGATCAGGCGAACGTCGGTGCGGATCGTCTCGTTGCCGCCGAGTCGCTCGAACGTCTGGTCCTGGAGCAGGCGCAGAATCTTCGCCTGCAGCGTGAGGGGCATGTCACCGATCTCGTCGAGCAGCACGGTGCCGCCGTTGCACTGCTCGAACTTGCCGATGCGCCGGCGATCGGCGCCGGTGAACGCGCCGCGCTCGTGGCCGAACAGCTCGCTCTCGAGGAGGTTCTCCGGGATCGCGGCGCAGTTGAGTGCGAGGAACGGTGCGTTCGATCGCGCGCTGTGCTGGTAGATCGCGCGCGCGACGAGCTCCTTGCCGGTGCCGCTCTCGCCGGTGACCAGCACGGTCACGTCCTGCGCGGCGACGCGACCGATCGCCTTGTAGATCTCGAGCATCTTCGTCGACGCGCCGAGCATCGCGCCGTCGGCGTCGGGATGCGGCGGCGCCTCGGCCAGCCGGACCGGCAGGCGCATGCGCGCGACCTCGAGCGCCTCGGCGACCACCCGGCGCAGCTGCTCGAGGTCGAGCGGCTTGGGCAGGTAGTCGAACGCGCCGTGCTTCACCGCCTCGATCGCGGCGTCGGCGGTCTTTGCCGTCGTGATGAAGATGACCGGGATGCGCGCGTCGATCGCGCGGATGCTGCGATAGACCTCGAGCCCGGGGCGATCCGGCAGATGCAGATCGAGCAGAACGACGTCGGGCGACGCGCGACGCACGTGCTCGATCCCGCTCGAGCCGGTCTCCGCGACGGCGACGCGATACGCGGGCGTAGGGAACGTCTGCCGTACCTGCTCCGGCACGAAGACGGCGTCATCATCGATGAGCAACAGGTGCGCCATGAACCGCTGCTCAGTTGTTATTGCACGTCATGCGTCGCCCTCGCTATCGCCGAATCGAGATGCTGTGTGCGGTGTCGCGATCGACGCGCCCGGTCGTTGGCTGACGCGAGCTATCCGATTGCGCCACGCGCGGCTCGCACGAGTTGCGTCCGCAAATTCTCGTGTGATCGCGTTCGGTATAGCGGCCTGATATGCCTTGTACGACCGGTCGGTAGCAGCGGCCACGGAGTTCTGTGGGAGACGACGAATATCTGATACCGCCACGAATATCTGATGGCGAAGCTCGGTTCAACAATGCGGACTACAATCTTATCATTCAGCCAGTGATCGATGTAGGCCGGGGTACACGTCTGGCGGCAGACGTCGTTGCGTAGCACTCCCGGGCACCCTGTGGACGCTTGGAGGCGATTGCCACCAGGGCGCACGGTGCGATCGCCGCGGCGACGGTGGGCGATCGCGAGGAGTCGACACTCCTCGTCACACAGGCCATCTCGTTGGCGATGGCCAGTATGGCCTCTATACTCGCGGCCGTGCAGCCATCGAGTCGCAGGCCGCTGAGTGGGTCGCTGGCAGCGATCGCGGTGGCGGCGTCCGCGCTGCTGTCATGCGTCGCGCCCGCGGATCCTGGCGCGGGTCCCGGCGCGGCCGCACCGTCGGTGAAACCCGGCGGCGACTTCCCGGCGCTTCCACCCGGCGATGCGCCGCCGTCGCTTGGCGAGATCGCCGCGCTGCTCGCGCGCGGGCTGCCGGCGGCCGAGCGCGCGGTGGCGATGCGGCTCCTCGTCGACGACATTCTGGCGCGCGACCTGCGTGATCTGCCGCGCGATCCAGCGGCGCAGCCGAGCGCCGGCGCGATCGTGCATGCCGCCTACGCCACGCTGGTCCGCACGCTGAGCCCGCTGGCCCCCGCGCTGCGGCTGGCGCGCCTGATCACCCTCGCATGCATGCGGCGCGGTGATCGAGTCACCCGCCGCGCCACCGCGCTCGCCGTCGCGCGCTACGTCGCCGACCGCGGCCGCCCGCGCACGAGCCTCGTGATCGGCTACCTCGACGAGGCGCGCGCATACCTCGCGCTGCCGCTCGACGGGCTCTCCGCCGAAGCCGCGCGGGCCGAGCAGGACCTCGCGGCCTACGAGCTCGACGCCCGCGGCCATGCCGCCTGCTACGCGCAACAGCAACCGCTGCTCGCCGATGGCCGGCACGCCCTCGACGCCGCGCGCACGGGCACCTTCGATCCCGCCGCGGGCGCGTTCTACGTGTTCCTGCGCAACGCCGGCGAGCGACCGCAGCATTTCGCGCCACCCTGACCGCAGCGAGTGCCGCGAGCGCCGAATGTCATTCCTTCACCGTCAGGCGCGGCGTCGTCAGCGTAGTGCACACGCTGGATTGGCCACAACGCCCGGAGAAGCTCGCAGGCTCGTCGTGTTGCGCGATGTCGCGACGAGTAGGCGAGCCGCGCACCACGAGGCGCTCCTCGGGGTCAACGCAGCTACCCGCGGGGCCGCGTGCGATGGCGCCACGGATCTCGATCGACCCCGCGGACGAAGCAGAACGCGCGCGGTCCCAAGCGCTTGGCGTCACGCGAGATTTTCCGACGACAACTCCCGTGCGGGCATGGCGATTGCTGAACCGCACATCATGCCGGTGAATCCCGCAGTCCCTGTGCAGGCGGGGTGCGTCGCGTGGGGAACCACGCTCGACGGGCGATACACGCTGCGCGACTGCATCGCGCAAGGCGGGATGGGCCGCGTGTACGTCGCCGAGCAGCCGGCGCTCGAGCGCACCGTCGCCGTCAAGCTCCTGCACCCCGAGCTCGCGCCGCGCCGGGAGTACGCGCGCTGCCTGCGCGAGGAGGCGATCGCGGCGGGCCGCATCCGCAGCCCGCACTGCGTGAAGGTCATCGACTGCGGCGCGCTGCCCGACGGCACGCCCTACCTGGTGATGGAGCACCTGCAGGGCCGCTCGCTGCGCGACGTCATCGCCGACGAGTCGATCTCGCTCGCGCGCGCGGCCGACTTGGTCGATCAGATCCTCACCGCGCTGCGTGCGACCCACGAGGCCGGCATCGTCCACGCCGACGTCAAGAGCGACAACTTCCTGGTCGAGACCGTCGACGGCAAGGACCACGTCACGATGATCGACTTCGGGCTCGCGCGCCTCGCGGGTACGCCGTTCGCCCTCGACAACGAGCACGGCGAGACCATGGTGCTCGGGACGCCCGAGTACATGGCGCCCGAGGTGGTCCGCGGCCGGCCGCCGATCGCCGCGTCGGACCTCTACGGCGCAGGCGTCATCCTCTACGAGCTACTCACCGGCAACATGCCGTTCACCGCGAGCACCGCGGGCGCGATCATGCGCCAGCACCTCCAGGAGGTCGTGGTGCCGCCGTCGCTGCGGCAGCCGGACCGCGAGATCCCGCCGCTGCTCGATCGCCTCGTCATGAAGGCGCTCGACAAGCGGCCCGAGCGCCGGTTCCCCGACGCGCGGACCTTTGCCCGTGCGCTGCGCGAGTGCGTGCGACGCTCGCGCACGCCGTCGGTGCCGCTGCCGCGTCCGACGCGGCCGGACCTCGCGGCCTCCGCCGCCCAGGCCGCCGACGGTCGCCTCGCCCAGGGCTCCGATTGCGGCGCCGCGGCGCACCGGCCCGAGAGCCTCGACGACCCGCACCCTGCGACCGCCGAGCCGCGCGTGCTCGTCTCGCCGCCTCAGCGCGGTTCTTCGTCGCTCAAGGTCGTCAAGAAGGCGAGCAGATCGGCGACGTCCTGCTCGCTCAAGCCCAGGTGACCGACGCGGCGATCGACGGTTGCCGACACCTCCGGTGCGGGCCACGCGCAATGCGCCGACGGTGAGATCCGGCTGCACGTGCCGACCGCGGCCGACCCGACGTCGCGCGTGTTCAGGAAGTCGATCAGATATGGCAGGTTCTCGAAGTAGCCATTGTGACCGTACGGCGGCGTGCGCGCGATGTTGCGCAGCGTCGGCACGCGGAACTTGCCGTCCTGCGCCGGGTCGCCGACCGTCGCCATCAGGCCGTGGTCGATGTAGCGCTCGCCGTCGGGGTTCATCGGCGCCGGCTGCAGGTAGAACTTGTTGTTCGGATAGCGCGGCAGCCCCAGGTTCGCATAGCTGTGGTCGGTGAACATCGGCGCGGCGCCATTGGGCCCGGGCCGGTTGGGATGGCAGCTGGCGCAGTTGCCGCGCGCCGAGTCCTCGAAGATCGCCAGCCCGCGCTGCTCGGACGCGCTGAGCGTCGCCTCGCCGGCGAGGAAGTGATCGTACTTCGACGAGAACGGCGCGAACGGCGTCGTCTGCTCGAACGCCGACAGCACCTCGGTGATGTGCGCGAACGCGGTCTCGACGTCATCGAGCGCGTCCGCGCCGTACAGCTCGCGGAACTTCTTCGCGTAGCCCGCGCGCCGGACCGACGCGACCACCGTCGCCTTGTCGGGGTTGCCCATCTCGAGCGGATTCAGCAGCGGCCCGGCCGCCTGATCCTCGAGCGTCCCCGCGCGGCCATCCCAGAACAGCCCGCCCGTCCAGTGCCCATCGTCGCCGTGCTGCAGCGGCGGCACGAAGCTCGCGTACATCGCCGACGGCGCATTGCGCAGGCCGAATCGCCCGGGCGTCACGCCCATCGATGTCGCGCGCGAGCTCTCCGGATCGCGGAACGCCACGCGCGCCAGGTCCAGAGCTTGACTTTCATCTCAGTGACCCGCCCCGTTGCTTGAGCCCGCCGGCCAGAAGACCG
>DATIPJ010000917.1:0-2833 GCA_035472155.1 Kofleriaceae bacterium | reverse complement strand
TGCTCGTCACGTACAACGGGCGGAGCTTCGACCTGCCCGTGATCGTCATGCGGTCGCTCTGCCACGCCATCTCGCTGCCCTGGTACTACCGCGATCGCGACATCCGGTATCGCTACAGTGCCGAGGGCCACCTCGATCTGTGCGACTGGCTCGCCGATCACGGCGCGACGCGCGCGGGCAAGCTCGACGCGGTCGCCCGGCTGATCGGGCTGCCGGGCAAGATCGGCGTCGACGGCTCGCAGGTCGAGGGGCTCTACCAGGCCGGCGATCTCGAGTCGATCCAGCGCTACTGCCTGGCCGATGTGGCGCAGACGACGCTGTTGTTCCTGCGATTCCGTCTGCTGCAGGGCCAGATCACGCCCGAGGCGTATCGCGATTGCACGGGCGCGCTGCTCGATGCGCTCACCGCCGACGGCCGGGTCGCCGAGGTGGTCGACCGGCTCGATCGCGGCCACCTGCTCCCCACGCCCTGATGGCAGCGACGACGATCGAAGCGCTTGCGCGCGCGCGACTGCCCGCGGAGTTCTTCGCCGAGGATGCGCGGACGGTGGCCAGGAAGCTCCTCGGCTGTGCCCTCGTCCACGGCGGCACCGCGGGCATCATCGTCGAGACCGAGGCGTACGTGGGTCCGCATGACCTCGCGTGCCACGCGCGGTTCGGCCCGACCGAGCGCACGTCGGTGATGTTCGGCCCCGGCGGCGTGTCGTACGTCTACCTGTGCTACGGCATCCACCAGATGTTCAACATCGTCACCGGCGCACCCGGGGACGGCCAGGCCGTGCTGATCCGCGCCGTCGCGCCCTACGTCGGGCTGCCCGATGATCCCTCGCTCGGGCGCGGCCCGGGCAAGGTCACACAGCTGCTCGGGCTCGATCGCCGCCACAACCGCCGCGACCTCGCGGTGGGCGATCTGTTCGTCGCCGCCGCGCTGGCGCCACCCCGGATCGCGCGCGGCCCGCGGATCGGCGTCGCGTACGCGGGCGCATGGGCCGACAAGCCGCTGCGGTTCTGGTGGCGCGATCACCCGGCGGTGTCGAAGACCCCGGTCACTCCGCGGCGCCCGCGGTCTTGACGGTGTCGACCCGGCGCAGCCGCTGGCGATAGAGCTCGTCGGCGAGCCGGCGGCGATCGCGGCTCTTGGCCGGCCGGTAGTGGTAGTGCGGCACGTCCTTGATCCCGACCAGTGGCTCGACGCGTGGCACCCCGAGCTCACCGAGCCAGCCCCGGATCTCGGCGTCGAGCGCGCGGTCCTGCGCCAGCCACACCACCGTCTTGTGCTCGGTGAGGCGCAGGGTCGCGCGCAGCGCGCGCACGTAGACCGACAGCTCGAGGTGGCCGTTGCCGAACAGCTCGGTGTCGTGGTCGTCGAGGAAGCGCAGGATCCAGCGCGCGTCGACCCGCGAGGTCAGCCACACGTCAGCGCGGCCGACGTCCTCGAAGTGGTCCTGCATGCGGACCTCGAGGTTGTCGGCGCTGGGCAGCCGCTCGATCAGGCCCATGAACACGTCGGTCAACTGCGCGGCATCGGTCTGGGCCTCGATCACGAGCAGCTCGTCGTGCGCGCGGTGGGTCCAGCCGTGCGTCGCCCCCCCGCGGCGCCGCCCGCGCGCGACAGCTGGGGCAGCACACCGGTCGGCCAGTGAAACACCGGCACGTCGGGGGCCGCTCCGAGATCCACGATGCTCGATTTCCCGAGCGAGTCGCCGAGCGGGATGTCGGAGTCCGGCGCGAGCTCGACCGCGACCGCGAACGAGCCCGGCGCGTGGCGCTCGGCGGCGGCGACCGCGATGCCCATGTGCTCGCCGGCGGTGGCGACCAGCATCGCAAGCCGCGGCTCTGCCGGGGCGCGCAGCACTCCCGGAGGGAGTGCGGAGTCGATCGACGGCGCACCCGGCCGGGCCAGCGCGATGCGATACCAGGTCCGGGTCAGGGCGCGCGACACGCTGTGAGCGTACTGCTAAGGCTGCTGGTTGCCGACCTGCAACACCACGACGGTGAACTTGCCGGCGACGTTGCCGCCGATGCCGGTGACGGTCGGGCGGCCCGGGCCGCTGGTCGAGAACATGGTGCCGAACGGGGCGTCCGGCGCGACGAAGATGCCGGTGTTCGAGGTCGACGTCGCCGACAGCATGTTCTGGCCGGTCAGGTAACGCACGTTGCCGGCCGCCGACGTCACGACCATCCCGGGGACGCCGATCGCCGCCTGGTCCACGACGACGCCGATCGTGAGCCCGCTGTCGGGGAACTTCACCGGCTGCGGTGCGAGCGGGGTCAGCGCCGAGAGGATCCTCTGCACCTCGGTGCGCGAGATCCACATCCCGGTCGCCTCGACGCGCGACCCGGCGCCCATCGGCCGGCAGCGCAGCACCCCGGTGGTCTGCGCTACCGCCTCGACGACATCGACGCAGACGAAATCGTGGAACTGGAGGTTGAGGTCGCTCTGCCAGAGCGCGACGCTGCTGCTGCTGTTCGCGCTGGCCAGATCGAGCGCGCGGGTGTCGCTGACCCGCAGCGCGAAGCCGCTGTCGAGCATGCGCGGCTCGCCGACCGAGACCCGGAGCTGCGACGCGATGCCTGCCGGGTTGGCCGGCACCGGCGACAGCGTCTCGAAATCCTCGACGGTGGCGGTCACGTTGACCAGGTCCGTCGTGGCGCACGACTGCTCGAGCGCCCGGAGGTCGGTGCAGCCCAGCGTGACGTTCACCGTGGGATCCCCGGGGTGGTAGAACGCGCGCCCGCCGAGCACCGGTGCCGGCGAGCTCTCCTCCGGGAAGCCGTTCGCGCCGCTGTACTTGATGTTCGGCGGGCACTGCAGCGTGCCCGGCTTGGTCGG
>DATIPJ010000916.1:0-1955 GCA_035472155.1 Kofleriaceae bacterium | reverse complement strand
GGCCAGTACGGGGCTCGAGTAATCCACGGTCAGCGGCATCGCCAACCACCTTCGATCGGATCGCGCCTGCAGGTGCACAACATTTCGCAACAACTCTGCCGCGACATGCGCAAGCATTTAAAATTATGCGACAATTTCACCTGTTCCGCGCCCGGTCCGAGGCGCGCGGAACCTAGTTGGGTTCGTGTGGCTTGTCAACGGACATCTCGGCGTCGACCGCTCGGTCGGGTGCTCGCGAAGCGCGCGCGGGGTGCGGCCCAGGGTTCGAAATCGCGGACAACGCCGCGCGACCGTGCCGACGATCACGTGCCGGGGGGCCGGGGCAGAGCCCCGGGTGTGCGCGATCACGTCCCGGGGGGCCCGGGGCAGAGCCCCGGGTGTGCGCTACTTCGCCGCGTGCCGCGGAGCTGCTTCGGCCGGTGGCGCGGGCCGGTTCGCGCAGCGCTCGGGCAGCGCGGCCTTGTACGCCTGGGTCCGGCGCTTCACCGCGTCGGGCAGCTCGCGCGGCGTCTTGCCGACCTTGAGGAAGTAGTGGAGCGACACCGGAACGATCGGCTCGCGGCTCTCGGCCAGCCGCGCGCAGTTCTCGGCCTCGAGATCGTCGAGCACGTCGGCGATGATCTTGGCGGTGATCGGCTTCACGTCGTGCATCAGCACCACGCCGCCGCCATCCTTCTTGATCATCGACAGGACCTTCTTGCGCAGTCGATCGGGGCTGTGCGCCTTCCAGTCGAGGGTGTCGACCGACCAGAACACCTCGGTCAGCCGCAGCTTCTTGAGCCGGCCGCGGCCCGCGGCGTTGAGCGAGCCGTAGGGCGCGCGGAACATCCCGATGGGGCGCCCGGTCTCGGTGGCGAGTGCGCGGATCGACGCATCGACCTCGCGGGTCAGCTTGTCGGGCGTGGCGTTCTTGAGGCTCGGGTGCGTGACCGAGTGGCTGCCGACCAGGAACCCGGCGTCGAGCTCGCGACGCAGGATCTCGCGGCCCTTCTCGCCGTGCTTGCCCGCTATGCGCTGGGTGACGATGAAGAACGCGGCCGGCACGTTGTACTTCTCGAGCGCGTCGATCACCGCCGGCGTGGTCTCGGGGTTGGGGCCGTCGTCGAACGTGAACGCGACCACGCCCTTGGTCTCGTCGCCGTCGATCCGGTCGGCGGCACCGACCACCGGATCGTCGGTGAGCGACCGCAGCTGCGTGGGGTCGATCGACTCCGCACTCCCTCCGGGTGTGCTGCGCGCCCCGGCAGAGCCGCGGCTTGCGATCGACTCCGCACTCCCTCCGGGGGTGCTGCGCGCCCCGGCAGAGCCGCGGCTTGCGATCGAACCGGGGTCGGCGGGCCGGGTCGCCGCGGCCACGCGCTTGTGGACCACCGGCGTCACCTCGGCAGGCGACGTGACCGGCGCGGCGCGCGCAGCGCACGGGATCGTCGCCGCGGCGAGCACCAGCCACCCGAGCCGGCGTGACATCACCACTTCACACTAGCACGGCCTCGTCCGCGCTCCACTTCGCAGCTATTCTCGAGCGCGTGCGAGTCGTCTCGACCTCGGCGCTTCCGATCGATCTCGCCGCCCAGGTGACGGCGGCGGTGCCGGGCACGGTCGTCGAGGTCCCGGCGCGCGGCCACGTGGGGCTCGCCGGGCTTGACCTGTCGACCGCCGACGCCCTGGTCTGCCTGCTGCTCGATCGGATCGACGCCGCGCTGCTCGCACGCGCTCCCGGGCTGCGCGTGGTCGCCAACTGCGCGGTCGGGATCGACAACGTCGACCTGGCCGCCGCGACGGCAGCGGGCGTCTGCGTCACCAACACACCCGACGTCCTGACCGAAGCGACCGCCGAGCTGGCGTTCGCGCTCCTGATCGCGGTCGCGCGCCGGCTGGGGGAGGGCGAGCGTCTGGTGCGGTCGGGCGCGTGGACCGGCTGGGCGCTCGATCAGCTGATCGGCCTGGGGCTGCTC
>DATIPJ010000915.1:0-9503 GCA_035472155.1 Kofleriaceae bacterium | reverse complement strand
TCGGGGAACAGCGTCGAGAGGTGGATCTCCCAGTCGGCGCGCAGCGCGTGCTCATCGCCGAACCCGTCGCGCATGAACTGGCGGAACGTGAAGCCCCCCGGCACGCGGTGATAGCCGCCGCGGTAGAGGAAGTACATCGGCACGTCGAGCGCCCACTCGGTGTACGCGCGGAAGATGTCGTCGCGCTCGAACACGAACGGGAGGATCCCTGCGCGCGCGTTGTCGGTGTCGCGCCAGATCCACGCGCGGTAGGTCTGATAGCCGCTGATGCGGTCCTCGACGATCGGCGAGCACGCCCAGAGCGCCGTCAGGAGCGACGTCACCGAGTTGATGCAGCGCAGCTTCGCCGCGGCGTCGGCCTCGTCGGCGAAATCGAGGTTGGCCTGCACGGTGGCCGTGCGCAGCATCATGTCGAGCCCGCGCGTGCCGACGGTGGGCATGTAGTCGCGCATCACCGCGTAGCGCTGCTTGGGCATCCACGGGATGTCGTCGCGCGCGGCGAACGGGCGCAGCCCGGTGGCGAGCCACGCCAGGCCGAGCTCGCGCGATGCAGCGCCCAGCTCGGTGACATACGCCTTGAGGTCGGCGTCGAAGTCGCGGTCGTCGGAGATCGGACGCGCGGCGAGCTCGAACTGGCCGCCCGGCTCGATCGTCAGCTGGGCGTCGCCGCGCGAGAGCGCGATCATGTGACCGTCCTCGAGGACGGGCTCGCCACCGCGCGCCGCGAACCAGCGGAACAGCGCGCCGATGCCGTTGGGGGCATCGTACCGCGGTGGCTCGCCCACGCGTGCGCCGGCGCTCGGGGACGTCACCCCGACGAGCTCGTGCTCCGTCCCGACGCGCCACTGGGCCGCGGGCTTGCCGGCCGCTTCGAAGTACGAGAGCAGGTCGTCGGTCGAGCGGACCGGAACGGCGTCGTGTTCGTCGACGAGGTGCACGCGGTCTGGCGACTCTAGGGGGTGATCCCCATGACGTCAATGAACAGTCTGCGCATGGTAGCGTTTGCCAGAATGCAACCACCGGTCGAACGGCCCGAGCTTGCCGCCAAGCGCGATCGCTTGCTCGAATTGCTCCGCACGCGGTCCTTCCAGGAGCGCGAGGTGGTGTTGTCCTCGGGCCGCACCTCGAACTTCTACATCGACTGCAAGCAGGTCAGCCTCGATGCGGAAGGCGCCTACCTGATCGGGGAGCTGTTCCACTCCACGATCGACGAGGTCGCTCCCGATGCCGTGGCGGTCGGCGGCTTGACACTCGGGGCAGATCCCCTGGCGACCGCGACCTCGCTGGTGAGCTTCCAGCGCGGCCGGCCACGCGCGGCATTCATCGTGCGCAAGGAAGCCAAGGGCCACGGCACGGGGCAGTGGCTCGAGAGCACCAAGCTGCCCGCGGGGTCGCGCGTCGTGATCCTCGAGGACGTCGTCACCACGGGCGCCTCGACGCTCAAGGCCATCGAGCGCGTGCGGCTCGCCGGCCTCGAGGTCGTACACGCGATCGGCCTCGTCGATCGGCTCGAGGGCGGCGGCGAAGCGGTCGCCCGCGAGGCGCCGCTGACCACGCTGTTCACGCGGCGCGACTTCTTGCCCGATCGGCCTCGGCAATGACCGGACCGAGCGAAGCCCGGGCCGGTCGGAATGCCATGGGGGCGTTCTTCGCGATCGGCGTGTGCGCGATGGCCCTGGCCGCCGCGTGCGGTGCGCGGCAGCCGATCGTGCACCTGACCGAAGAATGGCCGGCGACGATCCGCGACTACGACGACGTGGTCGCCGATTGGACGCGCAAGGCGCAGCTCCGCGCTGCCTATCAGGAGGTGTGCGAGCTGGTGGCGACCTTCAAGTCACCTGAATGGCGCGCGGCGCACGCCGTGTACGAGGCCGAGAACCGCGGTCTGACCGGCCAGGCGCGCGACAAGCACGTGGGCGAGGCGCGCGCCGACGTCGCCGGGCCCTACGAGATCGAGCTCATGGTGACGACCTGGGACCGCCGCGAGAACGATCTCGACCGCGGCAAGAAGAGCGTCTGGCGCGTGGTGCTCCTCGACGAGCACGGCCAGGAGATCGAGCCGCTCGAGGTCATCAAGGACCGCCGGCCGTCGTACGTCGTGCGCGCCGAGTTCCCCGGCCTCGGCGAGTTCGCCACGCCGTACATCGCGCGGTTTCCCCGCACCACCCAGCTGCTCGGCCCGACGGCCCGCCAGCTGCGCCTGCGCATGAGCAGCACGCGCGGCGGCCTCGAGGTGCTCTGGACCGCCACGCCGTAGCCGCTCGAGCGCTGCGCCGCTCGTCGACGGCCGCACTCTCCGCTATCGCTTGACCGGTTTGTCCGGTTTGCTCGTGTCCGCTGCGCTGACCGGGCCCGTCGACTTGCGCCGCCTGCGCGCCGAGCGTCCTCGCAGTCGATCCCAGAAACCAACCGGACGGTAGCCCTCATCGAGATCGTCGAATGACTCGGGCCGGGGCACGGTGGCGGGTGCTTCCTTCTCATGACCTGCGCGGAAGAAAGCCTCTTCGACCTCGTCCAACGCGAGCGCCTCACGGCGCAGCTCGGACGGGCGTTTCTCGCGCCGGGGCCCGGACTCCTGCGCTCCGGGCGTGGAACGCTGGGTCGACGGCCGCTTCGCGTGCGTGCTCGCGGGGGGATCGCCGGCGGGCGCGTTGCCGACCGGTGCATGATCAGTGGGCGCGTTGCCGACCGGTGCATACCCGGTGGGCGCGTTTCCGACTGGTGCATGACCGGTGAGCGCGTTGCCGACCGGTGCATGATCGGTGTGTGCGCTGCTGACTGACGCATGACCAGCGTGTGCGTCGCCAGCAGGTGAATGACCGCCGGGCGCATTGCCGGCGGGCGCGCTGCCGACCGGTGCATGGCCGGTGTGTGCGTGGCGAGCAGGTGCATGCCCGCTGGGGGCGCCGCCGCTGGGCGCGCTGCCGCTGGGTCCATCGACGCGTGCGTGGTCGACGGGCGGATGCTCGGCGGGTGCATGGCCGACTGGCGGATGCGCTGTCGCGCGCGCCGATCCGTGTGCGGGGCCCGATGCATTCGCCGGCGCAGACGCGATCGGTAACGCTTGGGCAACGGGCGCGGTGGCCTCGTTGCTTGCGGCGTCCGTGACGGCATCGGGAACGGCGGGGCTATCGGCGAACAGATCCGCGACGAGGATCGTCGGCTCGCTGTAGCGAGGCTCGGTGGTGGCCCGCGTGCTCGCTGTGATCTCGCCCATCGCAGCGCCCGGGCGGTCGTCCTCGGGCGGGTCCGATGGCAAGCGCCGGCGTTTGACCGGCGCCGTGTCCGCCGTCGTGATGTGCTGGCGGACGATCCCGTCGGAGGGCTCGTCGAGAATCGCCGACGGCGTCGAATCGACAGGGGTGTTGGCATCGAACGGCGATGCTTCGTCGAGCTCTGCCGTCGAGCCGGGCGCTGCCGCAAAGCCGCGCTCGGTCGTGCGGTGCGCACCGAGTACGTGCACCACGGGCCGCGGCGCGACGACGCCGCGCTCGGTCGGACGATGCGCAGCGGCAGCGCGGTCGCCGGCGGGGCGGATCTGTGCGGTGAACGGCTTGGTGTCGCGCTCCTCGAGGTCGCGCTCGTCGGCCTCGGAAGGGGCCGCGTCGCGATCGGCGGCGTCGCGATGGATGGCGCCAGGGTCGTGCTCGTCGACGCGCGGTGCCGCGACGCCGCGGATGGTGTTGCGCGCCGCGCGGAAACCCGGCGAGGTGACAGGCTCCTCCTCGTCGGCGTCGACCTCGGCGGCATAGACTGCGGCGATGAGCGGATCGGCGGGCACGCTCATCGGCTCGGTCGGGACCGTGCTCGGCGGTGGGGAAGCGGCCTGGTCCGCCACCGACGCCGCGCGGGCGTGCGCGCTCACCGGCTGGGTGTTCGGGGACGGCGTTGTGCGCTCGGCGCCCGCGTCGTCGGGCTGCGCCAGCGCGTCGGCATCGGTGTTCGTCCGATCCATCGCGTCGCCGAATGCGGCGGCCGCGGCCCGGGCCAGGGCCTCGGTCGGTGCACGCGCATCGGCCTCGGCGCGGGCCAGGGCCTCGGTCAGTGCGCGCATCTCGTGCTCGGCGCGCGCAGATGCCGCCGCGGCGAGGTACTCGGCCTCGCGTTGCTCGCGCGCAAGGGCCTCGGCGGTAGCGGCGAGCTCGGCGATCATCTGTGCGTCGGCATCGGCCTGCGCGGCGGTTGCCGCCATGGCCTCGGCATCGGCATCGGCGTATGCGGCAGCTTCGGCCTTCCCCCCGGCATCGGCCTCGGCGCGCGCGGCTTCCTCGCGGCGTGCACGTGCGTCGGCTTCGGCCCGCGCGGCAACCTCTGCCATCGCGCGCGCCTCTGCATCTGCCTGGGCCGCGGCATCTGCCTGGGCGCGCGCGTCGGCTTCGGTGCGTGCCGCGGCATCTGCCATCGCGCGCGCGTCGGCATCTGCCCGGGCCGCGGCCTCGGCGCTAGCGCGCGCGTCGACATCTGCCTGGGCCGCGGCGTCGACGCTGGCGCGCGCCTCGGCTTCGGCGCGTGCAGCGGCGTCGGCGGTGGCGCGCGCTTCGGCCGCTGCCTGGGCCGCGGCATCTGCCTGGGCGCGCGCGTCGGCATCTGCCTGGGCGGCGGCGTCGGCGGTGGCGCGCGCCTCGGCTTCGGCGCGTGCAGCGGCCTCGGCCTTGGCGTGCGCCTCGGCCTGGGTCATTGCTGCCGCATCGGCGCTCGCGCGGGCATTGGCTTCGGCGCGTGCAGCGGCCTCGGCCTTGGCGTGCGCCTCAGCTTCGGCGCGTGCAGCCACCTCGGCGGTGGCGCGTGCATCGGCCTCGGCGCGTGCAGCGGCCTCGAGGGCGAGGCGCTCGGCTTCGCGGCGCTCGTGTGCGGCTGCCTGGGCGAGCGCAGCTTGCTCCACCCGGGTGGCTGCGTCGGCGCGGGCGCGGGCGGCCGCATCGAATTTGGCCTCGGCATCCGTGGTGGCGACGGCAGCGGTCTCGGTCGCGAGGCGCTGGGCGGCGCGGCGCTCGAGCAACGCGGCCTCGGCTCGAGCGAGGGCCTCGGCGGTGGCGCGTACGAGCGCATGCGCGGCCCACGCCGCCTCGTCGACGGCTGACCCGGGCTCCGGTTCGACAGCGTCGGGACGATCGTCGGTCGCCGTCTCGCGCCGGCTACGGTCGAGTGCGCCGGGACCGCGGCGTACGCGCGGGATCGGCGCCAGCTCGGGCTCGTCGGGCGTGACGGCGGGCCCCAGACCGGACGGTGGCGCGAAGCGGGCGATGTCGTCGGGTGCCACGATGGGTCCCAGACCCGACGGCGGCGCGAAACGGGCGATGTCGTCGGGCGCTACGGCAGGCCCCACACCGGAGGGCGGCGCGAAATGCGCGATGTCGTCGAGCGCAACGGCGGGCCCCATACCGAAAGACGGCACGAGGTGGGCGACGTCCGCGGGCAGCGTGGCCGGCAGGACGTGAGGCGTCTGGCGGGTGTCTTCGGTCTCGTCGTCGAGGACGACGGTGGGCTGGAGGTCGGCTGCGGCGGCCGTGGCATGCGAGGCGCTCGCGACGATCTCGCCCGAGACATGCGCCGCAGGTACGGCGCCCGCGAGTGAGCCGACCTCCGCACCGACGACGCGCGGCACCAGGGCGCCCCAGTCGATCGCCACGGGGGGCGCAGGCGGGGCGGGCGGTGCGGCGACGGGCGATGCGGGGCGCGCGACCGGCGGCGTAGCCTCGCGCCGCTTCTTCTTGCGCCGCGGCTTGCGCGAGCTCTTCCGGGCGTCCGTCGACGGCCCACGCTCGGTGATGCGCGCGGAGGGCGGCGTTGCGATCAGCTCGGCGTCGGCAAGGCCGTCGGCGCTGGCGTCGGTCGCCGAGACGTGCGCCTCGCCGCCGACGAGCCACTCCTCGATGCCCAGGATCGCGCGCCAGCTCGGGCGCGGCGGCTCCTTGTCGACGACGCGCAAGAGGCCGGCCTCGACGGCGCGCTGGGCGACGCGCAGCGTTTCGAACACGCGATAGGGCGAGTCCTCGAGGGCGTCGGCCAGCACGCGATAGCCATCGAACAGGCGCAGCACCCCGTAGACCTCGGTCGGGATCTGCTTGCCGAGCGCCTTGAGCCGCTCGCCGTCCTGCTCGAGGACGATCGCCGGCGACAGCCCGCCGCTGGCGTCGCGCACGCTCTCGAGGAATCGCTCGGCGTCGGCGAACAGCTCGTCGTGGCTGAGCGGAATCTGCTGCCGCCGCACGACCTCCTCGTGGTGGAAGTCGAACCGCGCGTCGGTCCACAGCAGCAGCTGGTGGAGCGCGGCCTGGCCGTGGATCATCCCGACCTGCGCCGAGGTGACCTCGCCGTGATAGAAGCGAATCTCGCCGCGCCGCAGGCCGCGGATCAGCGTCAGCGTCGCGCTGCGGCCCAGGCCGGCCAGCGCGCGCACCAGCGGGAACACGCCCGCGACATCGACCAGGCTGCCGACCAGCCGGGTCCGCTGCTCCGCCCGCAGGCCGCGCAGCATGCGCCCGAGCGTCACGATATCCCGCAGGAATGCCGGCTGAAGCACGACCTCGTCGGCGCCGGCGGCCTCCGCATCGGTGCGTCGCACACCCCGGCTGGCGAACAGGATCGGGGCATCGAGGTGCCGCGCGTCACGCCACGTGCGGGTCTGCCGGACGAGCTCGAGCGCCTGCCCATCCGCACCCCCGATCACGACCAACCCCGCGTCTTCTGCGGGCAGCGCGTGCGCGCTGTCGGCCGGGATCACGACGGTCGGCACGCTCTCGCGCTCGAACCCCAGCTGGACCTGCCTGCTGGCGCGCACGTCGGCATCGAGCACGATGACTTTCGAGAGTCCCGGCATGCGTCGCGAAAGAGTGTGCAGTATAAACCTCGATCAAGGAGTGGTGTAGCGCCACGTTTCCGTGATCGTTCTCGAAATCCTCCACGGCTCCACGACGCAGCGTTTGCATCGCATCACCTCCAGCGGGGGTGCGACGACGATCGGTCGTTCGCCTGCGAGCACCGTCGTTGTGAGTGATTTTCATCTATCGGGCGATCACGCACAGATCACGCGTGTAGGGGATCATTACGTATTCCGCGACCTGCGTTCGACCAACGGCTCGGCGGTGGAGCGCGACGGAAAGCGCATGCCGGTCGACGCTGCGGCGCGCTGGGAGCTCGCGCTCGCCGATGGCGACGTGCTGCTCCTCGGTAATCACCACGATCCGGTCCGCATCTCGGTGCGCATCGGCGACGAATCCGACGACGCCGACCTCGGCGATCGCCTGATCGCCTCGCGCTCGATCCTGAACCTGCCCGCGGTCGCCGATCAGATCGAGCGCGACCCGGGCGAAGCGGTCCGCGTCTACAAGGCCCTGCAGCCGCTGGGCGCGCGGCTCGAGCCGTCGGCGGTCATCGAGGCCTGCATCATGGCCACCTTCCAGCTGCTGCCGCGCGCGACCCACGTGGCGATCCTCCTGCGCTCCGACAGCGACAAGGATCGCTTCGCGCTGGCGGTGTCGCGCGAGCGCACGCGCGATCCGGCGCGCGCCGCGGGCGATCCGGTGCGCGCGAGTCGCGCCGTGCTGCGCCGCGTCCTCGCCGACCGCGCCGCCGTCCTCACCGCCAACGCGCAGGAGGCGCTGTCGAGCGAGTCGATCCTCGGCGGCCAGATCTTTTCGATCCTCGCGCTGCCGCTGTGGCGCGGCGACGACATCATCGGCCTCATCCAGTCCGACAACCGCGCCTCCGCCGGCATGTTCACCGAGACCGACCTCGAGGTCGGCCTCCTCCTCGCGGCCCAGGCCTCGCTCGCGATCGACAACGCGACCCTCGTCCAGCGGCTGCGCGTCGCCGAGGAGCGCGCCCGCGGTGAGAACGTCTATCTGCGCCGCAAGGAACAGAAGATCAAGTTCGACAACATCATCGGTGACTCGCCCGCGATGAAGTCGGTGTTCAACCAGCTCGAGCGCGTGATCGACACCCGCATGACCGTGTGCATCGAGGGCGAGACCGGGACGGGCAAGGAGCTGATCGCGAGCGCGGTCCACCACCAGTCGCAGCGCCGCGACAAGATGTTCGTCGCGCAGAACTGCGCCGCGCTCCCCGAAAACCTCCTCGAGAGCGAGCTGTTCGGCCACAAGCGCGGCGCCTTCACCAGCGCCGACAGCGACAAGAAGGGCCTGTTCGAGATCGCCGACGGCGGCACCCTCTTCCTCGACGAGATGGGCGAGATGCCGCTCACCCTCCAGGCCAAGCTCCTGCGCGTCCTCCAGGACGGCACGATCCGCGCCGTCGGCGCCACCACCGACAAGCAGGTCGACGTCCGCATCCTGTGCGCCACCAACCGCGACCTGGCGGCCGAGGTCGAAAAGGGCCACTTCCGCCAGGACCTCTACTACCGCATTCGCGTCATTCCCATCACGCTGCCGCCGCTGCGCGACCGCCGCGAAGACATCCCGGCGCTCGCCGCGCACTTCCTCAAGCGCTACTCCGACGAGTACCGCGTCGAGCTGCCGGGCTTCACCCAGGACGCCCTCGACGCGCTCTCCTCCTACAACTGGCCGGGCAACATCCGCGAGCTCGAGAACGAGGTCCAGCGCCTGGTCATCCAGGCCGAGCCCGGCCACTGGCTCGAGATCACCGACCTCTCGCCGCGCCTGCGCAAGATCGAGGGCACCGTCACCCGCGTCGCGCCCCAGAAGGGCACGCTCAAGGAAATGATGGACCAGGTCGAGCGCTGGCTGATCACCGAGGCCCTGCGCGACCACGGCAACAACAAGACCAAGACCGCCGCCACCCTCGGCATCACGCGCGAGGGCCTGCACAAGAAGCTCGCCAAGTTCGGCGTGTAGCCCGCGCGGCTGCCGCCCCTGAAGAAATCGTCGTGCAGAGGGCGCGTGCGTCGCCTTGTCATTGAGAGGGACGATGCGCAGGAACACGCGGGTCAATGAGGCTGTGGCTGCGGAGCAGTGGGCGGTCTAAGTCATGGATGCGGAGCGCGTCAGCTCGAAGGTGGCCGTGCACGAGCGCGGCGTGCAGTGGACCACAGCACCGGGCCAGGTCGACTTCCAGTGGAGCCGCGCGACCTTCGCCGGCGAGCATTACCGCGGCCTCGAGCCGTGGATCGACGAGCTACGCGAGCCCGATGACACCGAACCAACGCGGCTCTCACTCTCCTACACGCGCTGGGCAGAGCTCGGTGTGCCGCCTGCACCGAACGCCTCGGAAGAGGAGAACGATCTCTTCCAGGCGCGCCACACGGCCGTCGCCCGCTTGCTCGGGCTGTCCTACCAGTCGATCTCGATCGAGAGCGTCGGCCACATTGGAGCTCCGGAGCTGTCGTTCTTGTTGCAGGTGGATGGCGCGCGCATCGGGGACACACCGTCTCCGACGCCGTTCCCGCGCGACGGCATCGGCCACGTTCGTCCGCTGTTGCCGGCCGCGTACGTCGTGTACGCGCGGCTCTGTGCATGGAACGCGAACTGCGGATCGACACGTGCCGAGCAGATCGTGTTCGTCGGCGAGCTGCGCTCGCACCTCGA
>DATIPJ010000914.1:0-19622 GCA_035472155.1 Kofleriaceae bacterium | reverse complement strand
GCGAGGTTGATCGGTGGCCGCGCAGAAACCTGCGATGGCAGCGGCCATGTCCGGTGGATTGAAGAACACCGGATCCTGCGGATCGATCAGCGAGCGCCAGGGCGCTGCGGCGCCGGCCGCCTCGATCAGCTGGTCGTGATCGACGCCCAGCTGCTGGCGGATTCTCTCGAGGAGCCACAGGCCTGCGATGTTCTTCAGCACGCGGTATCGGCGTTCGACGCCGCCTTCGTTGCTGATATTCAGCCGCCGGGCCGCCTCGGTCGCGAACGGGGTCCGGCTCTCGATGCCCATCAGCGACCAGGTCCCGGAGCTGAGGAAGATGTCGTCGTCACCGTCGAGCGGGATGGCCGCGACCGACGACGCCGTGTCGTGCGTGGCCGGCGCGATGACCTTGAGCGAGCCGCCGCCGGCGGGCGCGGCCATCTCGCCCAGGACGGTCCCGGGCGCGACCGGCGGCGCGAGCAGCGCGCGCGAGATGCCGGCGAGCGCCAGGAGGTCGTCGTCCCAGTCGTCGCCGCGTATGCCCCACAGCTGCGTCGTCGTCGCGTTCGTGTACTCGTTGGCCGCTGCGCCGCACAGCCGGAAGTGGAAGTAGTCGGGCAGGAGCAGCAGTCGCCGCGCACGCGCGAGCCACGCCGGCTGCTGCGCCGCCGTCGCCGCGAGCTGATAGAGCGTGTTGAACGGCTGGAACTGGATCCCGGTGCGCCGGTAGATCTCGCTCGCCGGCATGCGCGCCAGCGCCTCGGCCATCGCGCGCTGCGTCCGCGGGTCGCGGTACGACACCGCGGGCGCGGTCTGGCGCGATGCCTGGTCGAGCAACACGAAATCGACCGCCCATGAATCGACCCCCACGCTGGCGAGCGCCGCGGCCCCCTGCGCCGCGGCGAGGCCCTCGCGGATGCGCGCCTCGACGACGTCGAGGTCCCAGCACAGATAGCCGGTCGCGTCGACCACGCGAGGCGTCTCGAACCGCGCCGTCTCGCGCAGCGCGATCCGCTCGCCGTCGGTCCCGGCGACGAACACCCGGCAGCTGCTCGCACCCAGATCGACGGCGGCGCAGGTGAGGCTGGAGGGGCTGGGTGTCGATTCGACGCGCATCTTGCGTTCGCCATGGCACGGTACGACCCACCCGCACCGAGCACCTTCGCGTTTTGGACAGCGATCCGGGGCCGCGAGGCGCGAATTCGAAGCTAGGCGCTCCGAGGGGCGGCCAGCGCGAGCTCGATCGCGAGCGCGATGTCGAGCGCGCCACCGCGGGCGAGCCGGTCCCGGTGAAGCTCGTCGAAGTCGGGCGGCAGCCGGAGCGACCAGTTGGCGCCATCGACGAGGCCGGGCACGTTGAAGCGCTCCTCGTAGCCGAACAGATCGGCGAAGAAGATCGACACGTTCTCGGCGCGCGACGCGAACAGCTCGGCGAGCATCGCGGTCGCGAGGAAGCCGGCGTCGGCGAGGCGCTCGGGCCGTTCGAGGACGAGCCGCGCGGCGAGGTGGCGCGCCCACGCGTCGCGCTGCGCGAGCGACCAGCCGCGCACGACGGCGAAGATCGGCGGCGTGTCGTGGTTCCCGAGCATCACCCAGTCGCCGGGCTCGGCGTTCTCGCTGCGGTAGACGTCGCGCGGATCGTCGAGCCGCGCCTTCTGGGTGACCCGCCAGCGCCCGAGGCCAAAGCGGGCGAGCACGGCGCCGAGCGGGCTGGGCATCGTGCTCAGCACCTCGCAGCTGAGCGCGCCCGGGTCGCGGCCGTGGCGGCGCGCGCAATCGGCGATGACCTCGAACAGCGTGGCATAGCGCTCGACTTGCGCCGGCTCGAGCGCACGGACCCACGCGTCGGCGTAGCGCCGCTGGGCGCGGTCGAGCTGATCGGCGCGCGCGATCGCGAACCGCGCGAGCGCCGGGTGATCCGGTAGATCGGGCGACTCGAACAGGCGCGCGCCCTCGCACACCGCGCGCTGCGGGTCGGCAACGCCCGACGAGTAGACCCACGGGCACACCAGGCCGTGCGGGTGATCGATGCGCAGGCCGTCGTAGTCGGCGAGCATCTTGTCGGCGCGCGCGCGGATCAGCTCGCCGGCGCGCCCGAGGTACTGGTCGGGGTCGAGGACCGGGTAGCCCCACGGCTGGCCGTCGGGGTTGGTGCGGCTCGGCGGCGCGCCCATCCTGAAGTCGGCGAGGAACGCCGCGGCGTACGCCCAGCCGTCTGCGTCGGAGTAGCCGACCTGCAGATCGCCGTACAGTGCGAGCCCCGCGCGCCCAGCCTCGCGGCGGACCCGCGCGTGCTCGTCGTGCGCTAGCAGCTGGCCGAACGCATAGCGATCGATCGCGTGCGCGTGATCGGCCATTCGCGCGGCGCGGGCGGTGCGCGCATCGTCGCCGTCGAGCCGCCACAGATCTCGGTCGAGCGCGGGCCAGTCGCGCGAGCCTGCGCCGCCGTGCTCCACGCACAGGGCAGCGTGCAGCGCATCGCGCTCGAGCCAGCCGGCGCTGGCGACGCGAAATCCGGCGAGCCGGTCGCTCAGATCGGGCCGCGTCGCGAGCCCCGCATACGCCGCGTCGACCAGCGCATGATGCGCGTCATGCGCGTGGCGATGCTGGGCCCGCCCGCCGGCCGCCTCGACGATCGCGCTCGCCGTGGTCGCCTCGTCGACCAGGCCCTCGAACGCGCCGCCGGGCCGCAGCGCGCCGACCGAGATGTTGCCCAGGTTGCGCGAGAAGATCGTCGAATCGTACGGCGAGGGGTTGTCGCGCGAGGTCTGGCCCTGCGGTCCGAGCTGGAGGCCGGTGAACCCGAGCGCGCGCGCGTACGCCATGAGCCGCACGGCCGCGCGCGTCGCCGGCGAACCGCGCCCGGTGTCCTCGTCGGCGTCCGACGGGAAGCTCGCGTCGTGGATCGCGAGCAAGAGCCGCCGCACCCCCAGGCGTGCGAGCCCGGCCTCGATCGCCGTCGGTACAGTCACTCTCTTGCATGATACGACAACCGCGACCCGCCCTGCAGCTGTGATCAGCGTCCCAACACGGTGAGCTCGCCGTTGTTGAGCGCCATCACGCGACCCGCGGGATCGAGCGAGATCGGGGTGTACGCGGCACCGAGCGCCTGGTTGAGGAAGGTCTGGGTCTTGAGCACGCCCCCCTGGCCGATCTGATAGACGAAGCCATCCTCGGCGTTGACGAACACGTTGCCGCGCGCGTCGACCGCCGGCGCATTGACGCACCACTCGAAGCCATCCGGGTGCTCCTCACCGTCGGGCGTCGTGTCGGAGCAGGTCAACGTGCCATCGGGCTGGCGCACGCACGCCTGGGTCGACGTATTTTTGAACTGCCACTCGACCTCGAGGTTCTTCGACAGCTGCGTGATGAAGAACGGCCCTTCGGTGAAGTAGTGGTTGTCCTTGATGACGATCGAGTACGTGCCGTCGTGCTCGTAGATGGCAGGTGTCGTATCCCAGCCGAACGTGTACGCGCCGGTGAAGTGGCCATCCTTGTCGAGCTTGACCAGGTGGCCGCGCGCGAAGTTGTAGTTGTCGAGCGCGCCGTAGATCACCCCGCCGTCGGGCAGCGCGACCGGCGATGACGACGAGACGTCATCGACGCTGAGCGCGGGCGGCATGTTGGTCGTCGGATCGACGCCGACCGCGGAGAACGTCGCGCTGCACGCCACGTCGCCCTCGGGTGAGTCGGCGCGATGCACGCCGCAGCCATCGTTGACCAGGCCGCGCAGCGACGTCGCCCACTTGAGCGACAGATCGGGATGGAGCGCCACGATGTACGAGTAGCCGCCGGCGTTCGGTCCGGTGAAGTCGGCGGTGGTGGCGGTGAAGATCGTGCCGTCGCGGCCGATCGCCGGCGTGACGTTCACGCCCGGGCGCTGCCGGCCGCAGGCGAAGATCGGCGGCACGGCATCCGCCGACGGCGGCCACGGGCGCGGCGGGCGCGGATCCTCGGCGAAGAACGTGTAGAAGCAACCATCGAACTCCGCCGGAGCGCCGGGGATCAGGTTCTCGTAGTCGATGATCGAGGTCTGCCCGGTCGGCGATGCCTTGACCAGGAAGCCTCGGTTCTCGAACGTCTCCGGATCCTGCTGCAGCACGTTCCAGTAGAGGAAGCCGAGCTTGTCGACCGTGATGCCGCCCGAGACATACGTATTCGGATCGACGGTCGGAAACGGATTGATCCGCTGCAGCGGGACGGCGCGGTCGGGCAATGACAGCACCTGCCATACCGAGCCGCCGGCGCCCGGGATGTACACGATCGGTCCCCACAGCGCGGGCTGAAACATCGGCTCCCACCGGAACACGGGGAACGGCTTCCAGTCGCTCTCGAAGGTCCAGCTCTCGACGTACCGGCCGCTGGGCAGGCGCTGGTAACGCTTCTCCTGCCAGATCTCCTGCACGATATTCTCCTGGGCGAAGCCGCACGGGAACGGCTCGAACGAGCCCGGCGGGGCGCACGAGGTATACGTCCCGGCCTTGTGCAACATGTAGAAGCCGCCGACGGCGTCGGTGAGCGGAGCCTGATAGTGCACGAACAGATCGCCCATGCCCTCGGCGATCTCCTGGAACTGGAACGGGTCGTACACGATGTGATCGAGCACGCGCTCGGGCGCCTGGCCGCGCACGCAGCTCGAGCCGGCGTGGTCGGCGCTCTGGCCCCATTGCGTCCACGAGCACGACAGCGGGCTCACGAGCGCGCTCTCGGCCACGCTCTGTTCAGCCTCGAACTCCGGGTTCTCGGTGAGAGCGGCCTCGGGCTCCGGAACGGCTGCACAGGCTCCCAGCGCAGCGCCCAGTGCTGCGATCGACACGAGCAACATCGATCCACGACGCGCACGACATGTCATATGCGTTCCTCGCTTCCTTCCGACGGGACGGCCGGGGAATGGAGAATAGCGATCACGCACAAACACCACAGGTCACGATTCTGGCAAAGGCGGGAATCGGGCCCGGCGGGGCCGCGCAGCGTCGAGCTGCGCAGCGTCTTGCAGCGTTCGTCACAGCTGTAGACTTGCACTCACAGCGATGAGGCGTCGCCGCATCGTTGCCAGTCTGTCACGGATTAGCTCTCGGCGATGACAATGATGCTATCGCCGGGCGCCACCGCGACCTTCGCGCGCTTGGACGGATTGACCACGATGCCGAAGTTAACGGCCGCGTCGCGCGCGCGGCTGGCGAGGCGGTACCCGATCGCGACCTCACCGCGGCGCAGCGCGGACTCGCACAGCAGGGCGAACGGCTGTTCGCCGGCGCGCACGTAGTCGGTCGCCGGCTTGAGATAGATCTCGCAGCCGCCCGAGCTGAACAGCTCGTCGAACACCTTGACCAGGTGCTCGTTCTCAGCGACCTGGGAGACCATCAACGAAACCAGCGTGTTGCTGACGATGAAGTCGTCGGCCTCCGCCACGGTCGCGAGCTCGCGATTCTCGATGTCGAGGATCTCGCTGGTGATCGGGACCTTCTTGTCGGCGCGGGTCTCGATGTCGCGCAGGTGGAGCAGGGTCACGGTGGTGCGCGCGTCGGCCATCTCCTGGGTCCGGCCGGTGGTCTCCGACAGGACGAGCACGTGGTCGAAGCGCGTGACCTCGAGCGAGTCGAGCGTGGCGCGCTCGGTGATATCACCGGTCCGCGCGGTGACCGCCATGTTGCGCAGCTGCGCCAGCGCCTCGGACGGCGGCTCGAGCTCGCCGACCACCAGGGTGGTGCTGCCGGGCGCGACGTAGGCGTCGAGCTCGAGGAGCACGCGCGGTAGGCGCTTGCTCGCGCCGAGCACCAGCGTCCGCTCGGGCGCGGGCTGCGCGCGGGCGGGCGGCGCGACGAGGGCTGCGGCGTCTCCCGGCGGGGTAGCGCCGTCGAGCACCAGGGTGTCATCGTCGGCGGTGATCGCGATCACCTGGTCGCCGGCGGCGAGGGTGCGATCGGCGGGCGGCGACAGGGCGAGCTCGCCGGCCGCGCTGACCAGGCCGATCACCGTCGAGGTGTCGAACGCGAACACCGCCTCGCGAAACGTCTTGCCGACCAGCGCCGGCTGCGGCTGAACGTAGATCTCCGAGCCCGCGAAGTCGAGCAGCTCGGTGTAGACCAGCGACAGCCCGGGCTGGCGACCGGTCTGGACCAGGAGGCGGCTGATCAGCGGCGCTGCGAGGATGAGCGCGGCGTGCGCGCCGACCACCATGCGCGCGACGCTCTCGGTGCGCTCTTCGAGGATCTCGGCGACGATGTGCAGGTCGTGGCCGGGCGCGAGCTTGCGGATCGCGAGCAGGGTCTTGAGCACCACGATGTCGGACTCGTGCGCGGCGAGCGCCGCACCGTCGGCGGCGTGCTCGGGCGCGATCACGATGATCGCCTTGGCGGCGGCGAGCGCGGTGAGCTCGAGGTCGGCGGGCGACATCGTGCTCCCGCGCCGGGTCACCACGCGCATCCGGTGGCCGCCGAGCTCGCCGGCGATCACCGCGTCCATCTCGACCTTGTCGCGGTCGGCCAGGACGGCGACGCACGCGCCGGGGTGGTTGGCGTTGGCCTCGGCGAGCTCGCGCAGCAGCGTCAGGATCTTGGGACCCCAGCCGAGGATCACCGTGTGACCGGTCTCGATCACCGCGCTGTGGCCGCGCCGCAGCCGCTCGATCATCGACGTGAAGCCCTGATTGATGATGCCGATCAGCGCCGACAGCACGAAGATACCGCCGAGCGTGACGAACAGCATGACGAGCAGGAACGTCCAGCCGGCGACGTCGCCTGCGAGCGTGCCGGCGTCGAGCGCGCGCATCAGCGCCTTCCACAGCAGCATGCCGAACGAGTCGGGCGTGCCCTTGTCGTTGGTCGGGACGACATCGAACACGACGATCGCGACCGCGCCGATCACGACCAGGATCGCGGTCAGCAGCGCGAGCAGCAGCATCTGGGCGCCGACCCCGCGCGCCATCCAGTTGTCGAAGCGGTATCGCAATCGGCTCCCAAGTCCCGGCATGCGGCCACCGTAGCGGCCGAGCCGCACTCGGTGAAGATCGCGATGAGGTAATCTGCGCGGTCCGTCGACCGCGGCCCGGACGGCGTTGTAGCGTCGCCCGATGCGATCGATCGACAAAGTGCTCGTCGCGAACCGCGGCGAGATCGCGCTCCGCGTGATGCGGACCTGTCGGGCGATGGGGATCGCGACGGTCGCGGTGTACTCGGACGCGGACGCCGATGCGCCATTCGTGCGGTTCGCGGACGAGGCGATCCGGATCGGGCCGCCGCCGGCGCGCGAGTCGTACCTGGTGATCAACGCGATCCTCGACGCTGCGCGCGCGACCGGGGCAGGCGCCGTCCACCCGGGCTACGGCTTTCTATCGGAGAACCCGCGGTTCTCCGAGGCGGTCGCCGATGCGGGGCTCGTCTTCATCGGGCCGCCGGCCCAGGTGATCGAGCAGCTCGGCAGCAAGCAGGCGGCCAAGCGGATCGCGGCGCGCGCGGGCGTACCGACGGTGCCGGGTTACGCGGGCGATGATCAGTCGACCGCGGCGTTCGTCGCGGCCGCCGCGGACATGGGCTATCCGTTGCTCGTCAAGGCGTCGGCGGGCGGCGGCGGCAAGGGCATGCGGATCGTACGCGCGCCGGGCGAGCTCGCCGATGCGATCGACCGCGCGCGGGGCGAGGCGGCGTCGGCATTCGGCGACGACACGCTGCTGCTCGAGAAGTACGTCGAGCGGCCGCGCCACATCGAGATCCAGATCCTCGGCGATAGCCACGGCAACGTCGTCCATCTGTGGGAGCGCGAGTGCTCGATCCAGCGGCGCCACCAGAAGGTGATCGAGGAGGCGCCGTCGCCCGCGCTCGATCCCGCGCGGCGGGCGGCGATGGGCAGCGCCGCGGTCGAGCTCGGCCGCGCGGTGGGCTACATCGGCGCCGGCACGGTGGAGTTCATCACCGACCCCGCGGGCGCGTTCTACTTCCTCGAGGTCAACACGCGGCTGCAGGTCGAGCACCCGGTCACCGAGCTGACGACCGGGCTCGATCTGGTGCGCGAGCAGATCCGGATCGCGCGCGGCGAGCCGCTGGGCTACGACGCCGCACCGCCGCAGCGCGGCTGGGCGATCGAGGTCCGGCTGTGCGCCGAGGACTCCGAGCGCGAGTACCTGCCCACGACGGGCGCGCTGCTCGCCGTCGACGTGCCGGTGCAGACCGGCGCCGCGGGCGGCACGGTGCGCGCCGATGTCGGCGTGGCCGCGGGCAGCGAGGTCGGCATCCACTACGACTCGATGCTCGGCAAGATCATCGCCCACGCGCCCACCCGGCGCGATGCCGCGCAGCTGTTGCGCCGCGCGCTCGAGGAGACCTGGGTGCCCGGGCTCGTCACCAACCGCGAGCTTCTGGTCCGGCTGCTCGCGCACCCGGCGTTCCTCGCCGGCGAGCTCGATACCCACTTCCTCGAGCGCCACGCCGGCGAGCTGGCCGCGCCGCCGCCCGGCCTCGATCGCCTGCGGGTCGCCGCGGTCGGCGCCACGCTGCACGCCATCGCGCAGCGCCGCGATCCGATCACCCTCGCGCCGCCGGGCTGGCGCAACGTGCGGTTCGCCGATCAGCGCATCACCTACAAGCTCGGCGATACCGACGTCCTCGTCGGCTACCGGCCGGCGGGCGGAGCGGAGCTCGAGCTCGCGATCGGCGGTAAGCCCACCCGCGTGTCGCGGTTCGGCGCCGACGGCGACCGGGTGTGGTTCGTCGAGCACGCCGGCCACCGCCGGAGCGTCCGCGTCGCGCGCGCCGGCGCCAAGGTCTGGGTGCTCTCGGAGGGCCAGCTGTTCGCGCTCGTCGAGCAGCCCGAGTTCGTCGAGCCCGGCCACGAGGCGGTCGCCGGCAGCCTCACCGCGCCCATGCCGGGCAAGGTCGTCAAGGTCCTGGTCACCGAGGGCCAGGAGGTCGCGGCCCACGCCGCCCTCGTCGTCCTCGAGGCGATGAAGATGGAGCACACCGTGCGCGCCAGCGCGGCCGGTACGGTGCGCGCGATCCTCGTCGCCGTCGGCGATCAGGTCGACACCGACCGCGTGCTCGCGATCGTCACCGCGTGAGCGAGCGCGTTCGTGTCATGGCCTTCGACGCCGCGGCGCGGCTGGCAATCGGGGTCCAGGTCGCGCAGACTTGTCGCGTGCGCGCGCTCGCGATCGCTCTCCTGTTGGCGGCCTGCGGCCAGCCCGAGGTCGCGCCGCCCGCGCGCGCACCTGGCGCCGCGCACCGCGTCGAGCGGTCGGGTGCCGAGCGGTCGGGTGTCGAGCCGTCGGATGCCGAGCCCTCGAGTTCCGCGTCGTCGGCTGCGGTTGCATCAGCCTCTGTTTCGGCCGTGCCACCTGGACTGCGGCTGCCCGACGGCGTCACGCCGCTGTCCTATGACCTGACGCTCGAGCTCGACCCGGCGCGCGCTTCATTCAATGGCCACGTCGCGTTCACGCTTTCGATCTCGAAGCCGACCGCGCAGATCTGGCTCCATGCGGTTGACCTCGCGCTCGCTCGCGCGACGGTGACAATCAACGGCCAACCGTCACCGATCGCGATGCTGACCGGCGGCGAGCGCTGGCAGATGCGCGGCTTCGCCTTGCCGCGCGAGGTCGGGCCGAGCGATGGCCACATCGTGCTCGCGATCGACTACACCGGGCGCGTCACCGACCTGAGCCGCCCGAGCGGCAAGGACGAGGAGGGGCTGTTTCGCCAGCGCGCAAACGGCCAATGGTATCTGTACTCGCAAGCCGAATCGATCTTCGCGCGCCGGATCGCGCCGTGCTTCGACGAGCCGCGCTGGAAGCCGTCGTGGCGGCTGACGGCGATCGTGCCGGGCGAGCTGATCGCGCTCGGCAACGCGGCCGTCGCTGGCGAGCGCCATCTGCCTGATGGTCGCCGCGAGGTTCGCTTCGCCGAGATCGCCGCGCTGCCGAGCTACCTGCTCGCCGTGGCGGTCGGCCCATTCGAGCTCGTGGATCTCGGTAACCTCGGGCGCGGCGGCGTCCCGGTCCGGCTCGCCGTGGCGCTCGGCGACCACATGCACACAGGTCCGGCGCGCCGCGCGATCCCGAAGATCATCGACGCGATCGAGGCCTATTTCGATGCGCCGGTGCCGGTCGCAAAGCTCGACCTCGTCGCCGTCCCGGCGTTCTTCGGCGCGATGGAGAACGCAGGCCTGATCACGTTCGACAGCGACATCCTGGTCGGTGGGCGCAGCCTCGTCTACGTGGCGGCGCACGAGATCGCGCACCAGTGGTTCGGTAACCTCGTCACTCCCACCTGGTGGGACCACCTGTGGCTCTCGGAGGCGTTCGCGACCTGGATGGACCAGCGCATCGCCGAGGCGAGCTCCGACGTGCCATGGCCGCTGTACGGCCGCAGCGTACGAGCCAGCGCGCTGCAGGCCGACGAACAGGCCGACGCGGAGCCGCTCGTGCATCCGATCGCGAGGTCCGAGGACATCGAGCCCGCGTTCAACGAGATCGCGTACCAGAAAGGCGCGGCTGTGCTCGGCACGTTCGAGCGATTCGTCGGTGCGGATCCGTTTCGAGCGGCCGTTCGCGCCTATGTGCGCGCGCATGCCGGCACCTCCGTGACCTCGCAGGCATTCCTAGATGCGTTAACGGCAGCGACGAGCCCGGAGGTCGGTGCCGCGCTCGGCTCGAACCTCACGCACGCCGGGATGCCGGTGGTTGACATGGCGCTGCGCTGCGGCGCCGTGTCGACGATCGTCGCGTCGGCGCGCGAGGGCGTCGCCATTCCGGTGTGCGTGCGGTTTCCGGTCGGTGCGGTCGCCACGGAGCGCGCCTGTTTCCTCGCAGGCGCGCGGTCCGAGCATCCGCTTCCGGCGAAGGCCGGCTGCCCGGCGTGGTTGATCGGTAACGCCGGAGGCAGCGGCTACTACCAGGCCACGTGGGCCGGCGGGCCGCCAAACCCGCCGCCCCAGCTGCTGTCGCCCGAGGAGCTGCTCGCACGCGGTGACGATGCCGCGGCGGCGGTGAGGCGCGGCGAGCTGTCGATCGCGAGTGCGCTCGTCGAGCTCGGCGCGCTCGCGGCGGGGCACGATGCGTACGGACAGCTCGCGGCCCTGGTGATCGCGCGCGAGATCGATCTGCTGGTCGACGATGCGCAGCGGCCGGTGTGGGCAGCGTGGATCGCGGCGCGGTTTCGCGATCGCTTGACGCGAGGCGCACTGAGCACACCGAAGTCGGTGCTGGCCGATTCGCTGCGCTCGAGGCTCGTCGCGCTGACCCGGCCGGCGCTCGATTCGTTGACGGTCGCCGCAGCGCGACGCGCGATCGATGCCACACCCGCCGGGCTGGGTGACGGCGGGCTCGGCGTGCTCGAGGCGCCGGTGCTGCGCATCGCCGCGGGGCGCGATCCTGACCCGCTGTTCGCCCGCATTCTCCGGGCGGCGATCGCCGCCAGGCAGGACTGGCTACGCGTGCGCGTGCTCGCCGAGCTCGGCGAGTTCCCCGCCGCGTTTGCACGCCGCGTCGTGGACGTCGCGCTGGCCGGCGAGGTTCCAGCCACGCAGGTGTGGCCTGCGCTCGACATCATGCTGCGGCGCAGCGAGACCCGAACGGCGGCATGGCAGGCGGTTCGTGCGCGGCTCCCGCAGCTGCTCGGCGCGCTTCCCGCCGCTCGCGCTCGCGACGTGATCGCAGCGACGGCGTGGCAGTGCAATGCATCGGCGCGCGCCGAGGTCGCCGCGGAATTCGCGCCGCGGATCGACTCGATCCTCGACGGGAAACGCGCGCTTGGCCGCGCGCTCGCCTCGATCGATCGCTGCATCGCACGACGCGCCGCCGCCGGCGACATCGCCGCTGCGCTCGCGTCCGCGGCCGCGCCTGCGAGCCGGCCTTTGACACCGCGCCGATGATCCGGTTCCACCGCTTTTGAAGCATCGGCGCGCGCAACGCCCGCATCGCGCGCCGTGTCCTCGGCGCATGGGCCAAGCACTCGGCACGCAGGACAAGAAGTCGGTCAACATCGAGCTCAACATCATCCCGTTCATCGATGTGATGAGCTGCCTCACCGCGTTCCTCCTCGTGGCCGCGGTGTGGATCAGCATCGCGCGGCTCGAGACCAAGCCGGCCGGCCGCGCACCCGGGCAGCCGTGCCTCGACGGTGACTGCGCCGAGCCCAAGCTCTCGGTGCTGGTCGAGCCCGACGAGATCTGGGTCGGCGTGTCGCGGCTCAACGAGTTCCAGAAGATCCCCCGCACCGCCGCGGGCCACGACTGGGCCAAGCTCGAGGAGACCCTCAAGCAGCACAAGGCCTCGCCGATCTTCGATCACAAGACCGAGATCGAGATCGCCGGGGCCAGCTCGCGGGCGCGCCCGGTCGTCTATCAGGATCTGATCGCGGCGATGGACACCGCGATCAAGACCGGCTTCATCGACGTGGGCATCACGGATCCGCAGGGACTGTCGGCGCGCCCGGAGCTGTGACCGCGACGGCCGCCTCGGCGCCGTAGCGCGCCGCGTGCCACGCCGGCAGCTCGGCCAGGCTGGCGAACACCGCGTCGGCGCTGGCCAGCGCCTCGGCCGGCTCGCTGCCGGTCGCGACCGCGCAGGCCACGGCGCCGCACGCCCGGGCCGCCGCGATGTCGTGGACGGTATCTCCGACGACGACGACCTCGCGCAACGCGGCGTGCTCGCGGCCGCGCGCGATCGCAGCGGCGACCAGCTCGGCGCGCAGGTGCGAGTCCGAGCCATAGCCGCCGAGGCGAAAGTGCGCGTGCAGCCCCGCCGCGGTGAGCTTGGCCTCGGCCCCGGCGTGCACGTTGCCCGTCGCCACGCCGAGCAGCACGTCGGAGCGCGCGGCCAGGTACGCCAGCGCCTCGGCGACGCCGCCGATCACCTCGACGCCGTTGTTCACCAGGCTCTCGCGCAGGAGCGGCAGGTACGCCTCGAGGAACGCCTCGTGCTCGCGCGCGCTCGCCGGGCGGCCGAAGCGCGCCACGAACACCTCGTCGATCAGCGCCGGATCGGTCTTGCCGCCGAACTTCATGCCCTCGCAGGCATCGGAGACCCCGTGCTGCGCGGCGAACACCGCGTCGAAGGCGAGCCGCCCCGAGCGGCGCGCGTGGAGCAGCGTTCCGTCGATGTCGAACAGGTAGAGGATCACGGGCCGGATTTGGGCGGCTTCGCCGGTCGTCCCGGCCTGCCGGGTGCGCCCTGCGGATGCTTCTCGGCCCAGCGCTTGGCCGCATCGAGCAGACCATCGAACGTATCGCGCATGGCCCACGCCTTCTCGGTGTAGCCCTTGAGCCCGTTGGCGCGGAGCAGGCCGTCGCCGAACGCCGTGCGTACGCCGGCACACGCCGCGTCATGCTCGTACTTGACCGCCGTGCCCTCGTAGATCCGGAAGCACGCCTCGTGCTTGCCGTCGTTGTACAGCGGCGCGCCGTTGTCGATCGCCTCGAGGATCTCGCGCACGACCGCCTCGATGTCGTCGATCTTGCAGCCGTCGAATACCGTCAGCTCGTGCTTCGGGATCCGCCGCACGACGTGCACGCCGGAGCCGGAGCCGGAATCGCCCTCGCCCTTCTTCTCCTCGCTGATCTTGGTCTCGCGCGCGAACTCGTCGACGGAGATCGCCGCGGGCTGCGCCATCAGCGGCTTCAAGTAGTTGCCGGGCACCGCAAAGTTGAGGTTCTGGCCCGCGGTGATGATCGCGGTCGTGACCCCCACGACATCACCGGCCTGGTTGAACAGCGGCCCGCCGCTCGAGCCGAGCGAGATCGGCGCCGAGATTTGAAGTAGTGTGAACTCGTGGCTGCAGCGCTGCTTGGCGATCGCCTCGCGGTCGCATGCGTGGCGGACCTGCGAGACCAGCCCGCTGGTCACCGAGTAATCGAACTCGCCGAGCTGGTTGCCGATCGCGATGATCTGGTCGCCCGCGGCGACCGCGTCGCTGTCGCCGAGCCTGAGCGTCGGCAGGCCCTTGGCCGGGTTGATCCTGAGCAACGCGAGGTCGCGCTCGATGTCGATGCCGGCGATCTGCATCACCGGGTACTGCGAGCCATCGAACAGCCGGACCTTGATCGTCGACTCGCCGAGGACGACGTGCAGGTTGGTCGCGACCAGCCCGCCCTTGTCGAGGATGAAGCCGGTCCCGACCTTGTCGTTGCCCGCATCGATCCGCACGATCGCAGGGCTGGACCGCTTGACGATGTCCTTCGCGGTCAACCGCGGCGCATTCGACGACGCACCTCCACACGAGCTTGCGACCGTGAGGGCGGCGACCACGGTGAGACGGCGCATGACAGCAGCATAGCCCGGGAGCCAGCCTCGTGCAGGGCAGCCTGCGGATGGGGACCGTATTTCATCGGGTCTCGGGCCCGCGCCCGACGCTCGGGCTCGCTTCGTCGGGGCTACGGTGTGCTCCCGCTTGCACCATTGCTCCCCGCGGCGGGCGCTGGTGTCGCACTCGGGTGCTCGCCGCCGAGGCGGATCTGGCGCAGCGCACCTTCCCCTGCACGGCGGAACGCCTTCGCCGCCTCGGGGCCTCGGTGAGGGTCGATACCGGACTTCACGCCTGCGTCGAGGTTCTGCTGGTAGAGCTTCATGCGGATCTGCTCCCAGCTCGGGCAAGCGGTCTGCACCTCCTCGCACGCCGACAGGGCGCGGTTGGCGTAGTCGAGCGCGGGGACGACATCGAGCCGATCGACGAACGCGACCGACGTCGCGAGCAGCGCGCGCCACCGGGTGGGCGACTGCTTCGCGCGCTCGCTGCCGTGGATCGCAGCCTCGATCGCCCAGTCCTTGAAGCCGGCCGCGCCGAGCCGGCGCGACAGCTCGTCGACCGCGGCGCCGTCGTCGGGGCGCGCCATCGTCCGCGCCTCGGCGAGCGCGAGCGTGAACCGCTCGGCCTCCGATGCCTTGTACGCGGGCCCGGCGTACATCTCACGCGCGGGCAGGACGAGTGTGACCACGACGACGGTCAAGACGCCGAGATCGACGAGTCCCACGAACCGCTGCAGTTGCATATCTTCTCCGACACTACCAAGCGCGAGGACGTTCCCACGATCGGATGGGAACGAAGGGTATGAAAGGCCGTAGCGTTTCGCCCCGAGGCGTCCCGAGATGCTACGGCGAAAAGCTCTGGTCCTACTTGTACAACACAAGGCATCTCGACTGTTTAGGGTCTGGATCTGCCTTTGCACTCGTCGCGCGTCCAGACCTGCATCCCCATTTTGCAGCCCGGCTCGACGGGCCACTGGAGAGGACGTTCCATGCTCACTGCAATCTCGACCGCGTTCCACAAAGGTAGCTGGGGCATGTGGCCCATCCTGTTTACCTCGGTCGTCACCATCGCGATCATCGTGGAGCGCGCGGTCTATCTGTTCCGCGCGTCGGTCGACAAGGACAAGCTGCTCGCGCTGCTCAAGAGCCAGGTCATGAGCGGCAACGTGCAAGGTGCGATCAAGGTCTGCTCGGGTAACCCCACGCCGATGACGCGCATCGTCCAGGCGGGTCTGATGAAGTTCAACAAGAGCGACGAGGAAGTCCAGGCGGCGATGGACGAGGCCGCGCTCCGCGAGCTGCCCAAGATCAACGCGCGCACTCCGTATCTCGCGATGACCGCCAACTTCGCCGTGATGGCGGGTCTCCTCGGAACCATCGCCGGTATGATCAAGTCGTTCGGCTCGGTCGGCAGCGACGAGAGCGGCAACAAGGCCACCGAGCTCGCCAACGGCATCGCCGAGGCGCTCAACTGCACCGCGTTCGGCATCGGCACGTCGCTGGTCGGCCTGCTCGGGTTCTCGCTGCTCCAGGGCAAGACCACCCACGTGGTCGATGACATCAATGAAGTGACGGTCCAGGTCGTCAACCTGGTCACCTCGCACCGCGCCCAGATGCAGCCTTCGGCCTGATCGCTCCTCGCCTTCCAACCCCAGCGAGGAGAGTCATCCATGGCAGCATCCATAGGAACCGGCGATAAGAAGAGCGTCAATATCGAGCTCAATATCGTTCCGTTCATCGATCTGATGAGTTGCTTGACTGCCTTTCTGCTGGTGACAGCAGTGTGGGTCAACATCGCCCAGATCAATATTCAGCCCAAGGGCAAGACGCGCGACCAGGCGCAGGTCCAGCAGGACGACGAGCACGTCACCCTCTCCGTGCTCGTGCAATCGGATCGCATCTGGGTCGGGCTGTCGCGCGTCAACGAGTTCCAGGACATCCCCAAGAAGGCCGACGAGCAGGACTGGGAGAAGCTCGAGACCACGCTCAAGGAGCACAAGGCATCGGCGTTCTTCGCCGATCGCTCGGACCTCGAGATCGCGGCCGAGAGCACCACGGCCGCGCCGGTCAAGTACCAGGACATCATCCATGCGATGGACGTCGCCGTGAAGGTCGGCTTCATCGACGTGGGACTCTCCGATCCGCAGGGCCTCGCGGCCCGGCCCTCACTGTAAGGAGGCGATATGCCGGTTCATGCAGCAGGCCCTCGCCTCTACAGCTCGATCAAGTTCAAGCACCTCGTCAAGCACGCAGGCAGCGCGGCCGCCGCGCGCCAGGCCAACATCGCGCTCAACCTCACGCCGTTCGTCGACATGATGACGATCCTCGTGACGTTCCTCCTCATGGTGTTCTCGTCGACCGGTCAGCTGCTCCAGGCCCAGAAGGGCCTCGAGCTGCCGATCGCCAGCGCGCGCGAGACCCTGCAGCAGGCCCCGGTCATCATCGTCACCAAGAGCGAGATCACCTATCAGGGCCAGCTGGTCGCCACCGTCGACAGCGTGCTGCGTGACGACTCGCCGACCTTCAAGATCGACGCGCTGTTCGAGCGGCTCGACGCCGCGGCGAAGAAGATCAAGGAGGATGTCGCGATGGGCCGCCAGCCCAAAGACCTGACCAAGGCGTGTGAAGACGCCAAGCAGAACATCCGCCCCGCGCCGGGCAAGATCTGTCCTGACGGACTGGCGATCTTGCAGGCCGATGAATCCACCGACGCTCGTCTCATCAACAAGATCGTCAACACCGCGAAGGCTGCAGGCTTCGACAACCTCTTGTTCGCGGTGAAGAACAAGTAGAGAAGGGGCGTCCTCAACATGATGCGACGGTTTTCGTTGCTCCCGACGGCTGCGCTTGTCCTGGGGGGCCTGACCGCCCTCGCGGGCTGTCCGGACGATCCTTACAAGGCCGAGACCTGGACCAAGAAGCTCGGCGATCAGCGCGAGTCCGAGCGCGCGGTCACCGAGCTCGAGCAGCTCGGCGATCCGAGCGCGATCGAGAAGCTCGGCTCGACCTGGATCGACCAGGGCAAGCCGGTGCGCCTGCTGCAAGTCATCATCTCGCTCGCGCGGCCGCTGACGCCCGAGGAGGCCAAGGCCAAGTTCGTCACCGATTACGAGAAGGCCGGCCGCCCGGCGAGCTGGGACAAGGCGCTGCCGTTCCTCAAGCGCGCGCTCAGCGAGGTCGACGAGGCCAACCCGCGCTCGGTCGACAGCGCGACCAAGGCCGCCGATGCGCTCGGCGAGTCCAAGCTGCACGACGGGCTCGCCTCGCTGATCGAGCTCGCGCAGCGCCCGGTGACCAAGAAGCTGATCGCGGCGCAGGTCGCGGCGATCCGCGCGATCGGCAAGTACACCGAGGAGAGCGCCAAGGCCGCGGGCGCGCTGACCAAGGTGCTCGACAAGGACCCGCCGCAGCACCCCAAGACCGCCAAGGACAAGGACCAGGCTCGCTCGCTCGAGGAGAAGTACGGTCTCTTCCTGGGGCTCTCGGGCGCGGCGATCAACGCGCTCGGCGACCTGCGCGTACCGTCGGCGGCCAAGACGCTCGTGCTCTCGATGTTCCGCACGCCGGAGCTGTTCACCCAGGTCCGCCGCGCGCTGGTCGCCAGCGGGCCAGCCGCCGCGGACGAGCTGCGCCGCGTGCTCGCCGGCAACCACCCCGAGGTCAACCAGCTGTTCAAGGACAAGCGGCTCGAGAAGTACTGCGGCGACCGCAACGACGCGCCGCCCGACCAGTGCCAGACGGTGTCGGCGATGTACTTCTACCCGGCGGTCGTGCTCGGCGACTTCTACGACGCCAAGGCGGTGCCCGAGCTCCTGTCGGCGCTCAAGCGCCCGCCGCTGCCGGTCTACTACGTCGACGATCAGCCGAGCCCCAACACGCAGTACAACGCGATCTTCGACGCGCTCCGCAAGATCGGCTCGCCCGAGGGCGCGCCCACCGTGCGCGCGCTCTGGATGGCGCGCGGCGAGGCCCCGCGGCAGGCGCGCGGCGCCAAGAAAGGCGCCAGCACCGAGGTCGCCGGCGAGCCCGACCTCAACACGCGCGTGCTCGCGATCGGGGCCTATCCGTTCCTGACTCGCGACGACACCGGCATCGACGATCTCGGCAAGATCGCCGCCGACAACAAGGCCGACGACACGCTCCGCCAGGAGGCCGCCACCGCGTTCGCGCGCCTCTCGCACGACTCCAGGGACATCAGCATCCTCGAGAACCTCGCGCAGAAGTACTTCGACGCGTCGTCCAAGAAGCGCGCCGAGGCCGACGGCAAGGCCAAGACCACCGCCGACAACGCCGACAAGGAGTTCGAGAAGGCCAAGAAGTCCGTCGAGGACGCCAAGGCCGCGGCGCTGCGCGCGACCCACGACAACTCCAAGAGCGCCGAGGACATCAAGGCGGCGACCGAGGCGGCCAAGAAGGCCGACGAGAGCTTCAAGACCGCCAAGAAGACCCACCGCGACGCGGTCGCGCCCTACAAGGCCGCCGACGGCGCGGCCAAGGCGTATAAGGGCTACGCGCGCATGTTCCAGACCCACATCGCGCGCATCGAGGTCGCGATCCGCTGCAAGCAGGACATCAACTGCTACGCCGCGACCTTGAAGCTCACGCCCGAGGAAGCGGCCCGCAACAACACGAACTACATCAAGGACATCAAGGCGTGGACGCGCGACGAGCAGCTCGGGCTCGTCGAGGCCGCCGTCGAGCGCTCGATGCTCGAGATCGGAAAGCGCGGCAGCAAGGCCGCGTCGCTCACCGACACCCTCCTCGACAACGCCAAGAGCGACAACCGACTGATCCGCCAGAGCATCCTGCTCGCGCTCCCCAAGATCGCCACCGTCCCGTGCGCCAACTGCGAGGCCAAGCTGCAGGCGGCCATCAAGGCCGGCGAGGGCAAGACCACGCTGGGCGATCTCAACCTCGAGACCACGATGATGCGGAACTACTTCGGCTGGGCGGGCGGCAAGGCGCCCTCGCGCGCGGCGGCCGAGAAAGACGACGCGCAGGCCACCGAGGCCAAGCCAGCCCCGACCAAGCCCGCTCCCAAGAAGAAGTAGGGCGGCAAATCAAACACAGCCCTTGCGAGATCCCCTTCGAGCGGGTACTCGTGTAGGGCTCGCAAGAGCATCGGGGCGTAGCGCAGCCTGGTAGCGCACCTGGTTTGGGACCAGGGTGTCGGAGGTTCGAATCCTCTCGCCCCGACCATTGACTCTCGACGATGCCACCGCGCTGTGGCGGTCGAGAGCGCTACCGGCGGCCGCGGCCGCGGCCGAGGGCGTGCTCGACCAGGGGGCGGAGCTCGTCGACCAGCTCGGGGGCGCAGACGAGGCGGATGGCGGAGAGGGGCTGGCCAAGGGGCATGTCCTCGAGGAGGCGCGACAGCGTGACCGTGCCGTGGCGCGGGTGGCCGACGACG
>DATIPJ010000913.1:0-18501 GCA_035472155.1 Kofleriaceae bacterium | reverse complement strand
AGTGGCGCGTGATCGCCTCGCGGATGATGACGTGCGCGTCGGGGTCGGCGGCGATCGCGAGGCCGACCGCGGTGGCGGCGAATGGCTGGGGAGCGAGCTGGAGCTTCTTGCCGAATCGCGCGCGCAGGGCGCGGCCCACGGCGGGGAAGGCGGCCGCACCGCCGACGAGGTAGATGCCGCCGAGCTCGCGCGGGTCGTCGGGATCGATGCCGTGCTCGACGAGCCGGCCGAACAGGAGCTCGGTCTGGGCGAGCGTGCGGTCGATCAGCGGCTGCGCGCGGGCGTAGAGATCGGCGGTGTCGATCGCGATCGGCTCGCCGGTGCCGAGGTCGAGATGCAGCTTGCGCGTGGTCGCGCGCAGGCTCTCCTTGGCCTCGCGAGCGCGCTCGAGGAGGGCCGCGGTCGGGGCGACGCCGGCGGCTGCGAGGATGAGCTCGTCGAAGTCGTCGCCGCCGAGGCGGGCGAGCCCCTCGGAGGCGATGAGATCGAACGAGCGGCCCTCGAGCGAGACCGCCGAGGTATCGAAGGTGCCGCCGCCGAGGTCGTAGACGACGACGTAGCGCTTGGGGCTCTTGCGCGTGAGCTCGCCGAGGTGGCGGTGGGCGAGCTCGACGGCGGCGGCGGTCGGCTCGTTGACCAGGCCGATCGGGGCGAACCCGGCGCGCCGGAACGCCTCGAGGGTGAGCCAGCGCTGGGCCGAGCTCGAGTTGGCCGGCACGGCGACCATGGTCTCGAGCGGCTCCCCGCGCGGCCAATCGACCTCGAGGTTGGAGCGCTCGGCGAGGGCGCGGCGGACGCCAGCGAGGAACGCGGTGGCCAGCTCGAGGGCCGTGACGCCGGGCAGGCCGGGCACCGGCGCATCAGGCGCGAGCGCGCCGACGAGGCGCTTGACCGAGCGCACGGCGTGCTCGGCGCTGCCGTCGACCAGCGCGCGCGCCGCGGGCCAGCCGACGAGGAGCTCGCCGCCGCGCATCGCCGCGATGCCGGGGATGTAGTCGCGGAACTCGCCGCCCTCGTCGAACGCGGCCACCGGGTGCCGCCCGTCGACGACCGCCGAGACCACCGTGCGCGTGGTGCCGAAATCGATGCCGAGCCGCATGGCCCCAAGCATGCCACCGTCGAACGGAGGCGCCCAATTTCTCGCGCGGCGGGATCGCTTGCGCCCGTGCGCGCGCGCCACGGTAGATTCGCGCCTCCACCAAGGAGCACTCCATGGCCCGCCTGCCGTACCCCGATCGCGCGACGCTTCTGCCCGAGACCCAGGACATGCTCGGCAAGCTGCCGCCGCTGAACATCTTCCGCATGATGGCGGGCGGCGAGGGCCTGCTGAAGGCGTTCGTGCGGCTCGGCAATCACCTGCTGTACAAGAGCAAGCTCGATCCGGTGCTGCGCGAGATCGCGATCATCCGCGTCGGCGTGCTGTCGAGCGCGCGCTACGAGGTGTTCCAGCACGAGCGCATCGCGCGCGGGCTCAAGATGAGCGATGCGCTGATCGCCGCGATCCACCGCGGCGCCGACGACGCGGCGTTCGACGACGCGCAGCGCGAGGTGATGCGCTACACCGACGACGTCGTGCGCAATGTCCGCGCGTCGGACGAGACGTTCCAGCCGCTCGCCGCGCGGCTCTCGGTCCAGGAGCTGCAAGAGCTGACCTTGACGATCGGCTACTACATGGCCGCGAGCCGGTTCCTCGAGACGTTCGGCGTCGACATCGAGGGGAGCGAGCGATGAGCGGACCGAGCGAAGCCCGCGGCGAGACGCCGGAGGCGCGGTCGGCGCGGATCGGCGAAGCGAGGGACGCTCGGAAGGAGATGAGCGGACCGAGCGAGCCGCGCGCGCCCATCGTGCCCGCCGAATCGGCCGGCACGGCGCCTGGCCGCGGGCGGCTGGTCGGGCGGCGGATCCTCGTCGTCGGCGCGGGCCAGAACGACTACGGCGAGGCCGATCCGCCGATCGGCAATGGCCGCGCGATGGCGCTGCTGTTCGCGCGCGAGGGCGCCCGGGTCGCGGTGGCCGATCGCGACCGCGCCAGCGCCGAGGCGACCTGCGCGCGGATCGGCAGCGAGCGCGGGGGCGACGGTGGCGGTGGCGGCAGCGGCGGCGGCAACGCTGGCCAGGCTGCGGTGATCATCGCCGACATGGCGAGCGCCGCCGATCCGGCTGCGATGGTCAGCGAGGCCGCGGCGGCGCTCGGCGGGCTCGACGGCGTGGCCTACAACGTCGGCATCGGCGATCGCCAGGGGCTCGAGGCCGCGACTGCCGACGGCTGGGACCGCGTGCTCGCCGTCAACCTGCGCGGCGCCATGCTGACCGCGCGCGCGGCGCTACCGGTGCTCGCCGACGGCGGCGCGATCGTGTTCACGTCGTCGGTCGCGGGCCTCAAGCCCGGCAGCCGGATCCCTGCGTACGATGCCTCCAAGGCCGCGCTCGGCGGGCTGATGCGCCACGTCGCCTTCGAGGGCGCGCCGCGCTCGATCCGCGCCAACATCGTCGCGCCGGGCCTGATCGATACCTCGATGGGACGCTCTGCCTCGCGCGGCCGGCCCTCGCGCGCGACGACGGCGATCCCGCTCGGCCGCCAGGGCACCGGCTGGGAGACCGCCTATGCCGCGCTGTTCCTGCTCTCGGCGGAGGCTGCGTACATCACCGGCCAGATCCTCGTCGTCGACGGCGGTCTGAGCGCGCTGCGCTGAGCCGCTGCGTCCGCTCACTTGTGCGGCGCGGCGAGGAACTGACGCGCGACCTCGGCGCCGACGTTCTTGCCCAGCTCGGCGCCGGCCTCGGTCGACGCGCGGTAGTGCACGCCGGCCCAGATCCGCGCGCTGGACACCTCGGCGACCATCTCGTCGACCGTGTTCCAGGTGTGCACCGCGCCGCCCGCGGTCGCGCTGGTCGTCGTCAGGCGCGGCATCGGGGCGCGGCCGACCTCGGCAGCCAGCACGGCGCCGATCGTCGAGGCGAACGTGCAGTGCGCGCACGGGTACTCGGGGTGCATCGGCGTCTCGATCAGCGGCTGCCAGCCGACCTCGGGGTCGGTGGCGTCGTTGCCGTCGAGGTCGCCGTTGCGGATCGCCGTGATCGGCCGCCAGAAGCTGTGGTGGTACTTGGCGTCGAACACGGCGATCGCCGCGTCGTCGAGCGCCTGGGCGACCATCGCGAGCAGGCGCGCGTTCTGCGTGACGTCGCGGCCCGCGGCGCCGGTCACCGAGCGCACGAGCGGGAAGTAGATCGCCGGCCCGGTCATCTCCCAGAACCGCGCGACGGCGGTCTGCGCGGCGGTGCGGGTCGCGCTGTTCCGGGCGCCGAGCACCTTGATCTCGTTGTAGTCCTTCGCCCAGCGAGGGCTCCGCAGCTCGGGCGGAGGGCCCGGGCGGTACTGGTCCGGGCGCGCCATTGCCCAGGGCCGGCGCTGCGGCCACTGCGTCGCCGCCGGGATCGTCGTCGGCACGTAGACTCCCGGCGTGGTGCGCGGGCGATAGCCCTCGGGCGCGGAGGTACCGTCGTCGGAGCGCTGCGCGAGGACGTCGGCCGCGGCGGCCTCGCCGAGCGCGATGCCCGCGGTCCGGGCAGCGCTGTCGGGGATGGTCGCCAGCGCGGCGCGGTACGCCGCCTCGATGGCATCGGCCTGGCCGGTGACCAGTGCCGCCAGCACGGCGCGATTCGCGGCGGCGATCGCGGCGTCGATCGAGGCTCCGGGCGATGCCTTCGGCGATGCGCCCGGGGCGCCTTTCAGCCGCGCCCGCTGGGCGGGATAGCGACCGGTGATCGCATTGACCGCCTCGAGGACGGCCGTCTGCACGATGGCCATCGTGCGCAGCGCGGGCGGCGGCGGGACCTTGGTGGCGGCGAGGATCTCGGCCGCCTTGGCGTTCCATTCGTTGAGGGAATCGGCGCGGACCGGCGCCGGCGCGGCAAGCGCGACGAGCACAGCAAGGGCAGCACGAAGTACATGGGACATGGCCCGACGGTCGCCGACCACCGTGTGCCGGAGCGTGTGACGCCGGCGGCGGGCCTCAGGTGGGCGGGTCCCCCCAGATGCTCGGGTTGTCGATCTCGGCGCCGAGCAGGGTCGCAGCGTCTCGCGACCGTGCGTCGCCGCGCTGCGCCCGGTGCAGGTAGGCGCGCAGCAAGAGCTCGCGCATCCCGGTGCGCGACGCCAGCGCCTCGAGCTGATCGATCCAGAGCGCGGCGCGCTCGTCGTTGCGGCCGACGCGGCACAACCCCTCGAGCAGCCAGCCGTGGATCCACTGGTAGGGATGCGCGATGCGGATCGAGCGCGCGCGGCCGTCGGTCATCCAGGCCACGCCCTGTGCGTGGTTCCCGGCGGCGATCTCGGCGAGCGCGAGGCCGCGGCACGCCATCGCCTCCCAGCATGGGTCGCCGAGGTTGCACGCGATCGCGAACGCGTGGTCGAGCAGGTCGCGGGCCTCGCCGGCGCGGCCCTCGGCGAGCTCGACGTGCGCGAGCATGGCCTCGGGCATCGGCGCGAACGCGATCCACTTCTCCTCCTCGACCAGCTCGAGGGCGCGCTCGAGCTTCTCGCGGGCCAGCGCGCGGCGCCCGGTCAGCACGTAGGCGCGCCCGAGGTGGCTCAGCGAGTGCGCGACCTGCTTCTTGTGCTCGCAGCGCAGGCCGCGCTCGATCGCTTCCTCGAGCGCCTCGATCGCCTCCTCGTAGCGCGCGGCGTCGATCCGCGCCATCGCGCGCACGCTGCCGATCGATGCGAGCTCCTCGTCGACGCCCGCCGCCTCGGCCGCCGCGAGCGCGAGCCAGACCTCGGCCTGGTCGCCGCGGCCGGCCTGCACGTCGATGAAGCCGAGCTCGCGGTGCGCGGTGGCGGCGATCGCGTGGGCGCCGATCCGCTGCGCGGCGTCGATCGCACGATGCAGCGCCGGCGCTGCTTCGCCGTAGGCGCGCATCGAATGGGCGAGCGCGCTGCCGAGCGCCAGGTGACCGCGCGCGTGCAGGTAGCCGTCGCCGCACGCCTCGGCCGCAGCGCACGCGCGGCGCAGCGACTCGAGCCCCGCATCGACCGCGCCGGCGCCGATCGCCGCCTTGCCGGCCTCGAGCTGCGCGCGCACCGCCGCCGCGCTCGCCAGCGACGCAGCCGCCTGGCCTGCCGGCGAAGCCGCTGCCGGTGGACCCGCCGCCGCGCGGACCAGATCGCGCAGCCGCGCCGGGGCCGGGGCGGCCATCTCGCGCAGCGACAGCTGCTCGTAGTCCTCGACACGCGCGAGCGCGCCGCGGTGGTCGCCGGCCGCGAGCAGGCAGCGCACGAGCACCTCCTGATGATTCTCTTCGAGCGGATTGAGCTCGACCAGGCGCGCCGCCATCCGCTCGGCCGCGTCGGCTCGACCGGCGCCGAGCGCGGCCTGCGCGCGCTCGAGCAGCAGCGCCTCGACCGTCGCGGCGACCTGCCGCCGCTCGGCCGCGAGCCAGGCCTCGAACACCGGGCTGGCGGAGAAGCTCATGCCCTCGAGCAGCTCGCCGGTCAGGCCCTCGAGCTCGGTGGCGTCGTGTGGCCGCGCCGAGCGCAGCGCGCGGAGATCGACGTCGGTGTCGGCCGCGAGCGCAAGCGCGACCGGGTCGCCGCGCACCGCGTCGCTCTGGCCGAGCGCCTGCCGGAGCTGCGCCAGGCTCCAGCGCAGCGCGCCGAGAGGATCATCGGCCTCGCCGAACAGCAGCTCGGCCAGCTTGCGGCGGCCCGGCGGCTGCCGGCAGCACACCAGATATGCGAGCACCGCCCACGCCTTGTTGCCGCGCGGCCCGGCCACCGGCTCTCCATCGCGCACCAGGCGCGGCTCCCCCAGCAATCGGATCGCGAGTGACACGACCCAGTGTAATGGAATCGCGGATCCGGGAGCAGCGCGCAGCGCTGACATCGACCGCGCAAATGGGGTGCTGAATCACAGGTTCGTCTCGACGAGATCAGGCGCTCACTGATGCGTTTCTCGCCGCCGTCTCGACGGTGCGCGTGTTATGCCCGCGGCAAGGAGCATCCCCATGCGCAGTTTTTGTCGCCCCACGCGCTACACCCTCACGCGCGGCACCCTCACGCGCACCCTCGCCATCCTCACCGTGTGCGCCGGCTGCGGCAGCTCGTCGTCGTCGCAGTCCGACGCCGCGGGCAACCCCGACGGCGCCGGCGGTGGCACCGCGGCCGACAGCTTCAGCTTCTTCATCACCGGCGCCGGTAATCCCAAGGGCGGCGACTTCCGACTCGCGCCCGGTGATATCGACGGCTTCGACGGCGCCGATGCATTCTGCCAGACCGCCGCGGCCCGGGCGGGCGCGAAGGCGGCCGCCAAGCAGTGGCGCGCATACCTCAGCTCCGACACGCTCGACGCGCGCGATCGGATCGGGACCGGCCCATGGTTCAACTTCAAGGGCGACATGATCGCGGCGTCCGTCGAGGCACTGCACGATCCTGCGAGCAACATGCTCAACAAGCAGACCGGCCTCACCGAGACCGGCGCCACCATTCCCGGCGCCGGCGACCCGGGGAACCAGCACGACATCATCACCGGCTCGAAGGCCGACGGCACCACCAACGGCAACACGTGCAACAACTGGACGAGCTCGGACGCCAGCGTCACCGCGCAGCTCGGTCACTTCGATCGCATGGGCGGCGGCCAGGATCCGACGTCATGGAACTCGGCGCACGCCAGCATGGGTTGCGCAGCGATATCGTTCCCACCGACCGGCGGCCGCGGCTCGATCTACTGCTTCGCGCTGGTGGACACGCCGTTCTGAGCGCGAGGCTCAGCGGCCGTCGTACGCCGCCTTGAGCTGCGCGATGTCGAGCTTGACCATCTTGAGCATCTTCCCGGCGACGCGTGCGGCCCTGCCGCGATCGGGATCGGTCATCATCTGCTGGAGCAGGCTCGGAACGATCTGCCAGGACACGCCGTAGCGGTCCTTGACCCAGCCGCACTGCTCGGCCGTGCCGCCCTCGAGCAGCGCGTTCCAGTAGCGATCGATCTCCGCCTGATCGTCGCAGTACACGGCGAACGAGATGGCGTGATTGAACGGATCGAGCGGGCCTGCGCTGATCGCGAGGAACTGCTGGCCGCACAGCGTGAACTCGACCATCTTCACCGAGCCCGCGGGGCCGCTCGGCGAGTCGGCCGGCAGCGGGGTCACGCGATCGACGCGCGATTCGGGGAAGATCGAGGCATAGAACTTCGCGGCTTCCTCCGCCTCCTTCGCGTACCACAAGTGGGGCATGATCTTCTGCGGCTTGATCGCGGCCATGGTTCGTCTCCTCGGATAGATGTGTTGCGACCCAGTATGGCACCGCGATCCATATGTGCATGTCTGCATTGGCAATCATCTGCGAGCGGCGCTCGAAAGAGCCAATCACCAGGCAATCACACTACGCGAGATCCTGATGCGCGCATGCGCCGAGCGCGATCGCACAGCCATCAGACGCGGGAGACACACCCGTGCGGCGATGTCTGATCAGGCGGAGAAGCCGGGGTCGTGCTCGCGCGCGGCCACAGCCGCGGCCCGGGCGCGCGGCGTGCTCGAGCGCGAACACGGCGATCCGGCGGACCGCGGGCCGCGCGCTGGCGGCGAGCGACTCGACCGTGCGATCGAGGTCGTCGTCGAGGAGCTGCGCGATCGCAGCGCGCGCTGCCAGCGAGGCGTCGAGATCGAGCGGCACGCGCTCGAGGGTGGCCACCAGGTCGTCCGCGATCGCGCGCGCGCCCTCGGCCTGGATCGCGATCGCGCTCCACCGCGGATCCCGCAATGCGACGGTCGCGAGCTCGGCGGCCGCGAGGCGCCAGCTGGCGCGCCCGCGGATCCGTGCGCGCATAGCGACGCGGCGGCGGCGGACGCGAGCGCGGCTCAGAAGTAGAAGTCCCAGGTCTGGGCCTCGTCGGTGCCGCCGCAGCCGGCAAGGAACAGCCCCTGGCCGCTGGCGTCGCTTCCCCGCGCGAGGCACAGCGTGCCGCTGTTCGCATGGCGCATGCGGCCGCTGAACGCCCACTTCTGGTTGAGCGTCGGCGCGCTGCACGCGAGCATCTGGAGCCGCGCACCGTCGACGAGCAGGCCCTGGCCCGACGTGAGCTCGGCGTCGCTGGGGCCGATCACGTCGAGGCACTTGCTGCCGTCATTTGCCGGCTGGATGCGGCCGTTGCTGAACAGGAACAGCTGCGCCGGATCCGAGGTGCTGCAGCCGCCGATCTCGAGCTGCCCGCTCGCGCCCATGCGCGCGCAGCGCTGGGTCAGGCCGTAGCGGAGCTGGCGCGGCGCCACGCGGCAATCGCCGACTCCATCGCTCCCACACACGCATTGAATCGTCGAATCCCCATGAGCTCCCTCTCTACCTGTTGTGATCTGCGCCGCGCCGCAGCCCGCGGTCACGGCGCCCCAGGTAGCGAGGAAGCGATCGCGGTTGTGACCGCGAAACCACCCTGGCGGACCCACGGTCGACTTCGCGCTGATTCCGCGCGCCGATTCGGCGTTGCCGACTCAGCCGGGACAGGCGAGCGCGGACCGATCGGGCCGACGCCCGCGCGCGAGCTCGCGCAGCTGCGTCTTCACGCGCTCGAAGCGCTTGCGCAGCCGCGCCGCGTGACGCGCGAGCTCGGGGTCACCGGCGCCGTCGCCGAACATCACGATCGCGATGTCGCGCCAGCCCAGGTCCTTGTCGACGCGCAGCACGAGCAGCATCTGGTCGTCGGGATCGAGCTGCTCGCGCAGCGAGCGGACGCGCTGCTTGACGTCGGTGCGCAGGTAGCTGAGCGTCGCCTCGCGCACCTGTGCTGCCACACCGCTGATCGGTGCCTCCGACAGCGCGATGGTGCGGCCGCCGGTGCGCGCCTCGACCATGCGTGACACGGCGCAGCGCGCCAGCATGTAGCACCAGGTGCGCATCGAGCAGCGGCCCTGGTGGCGCGCGAGGCTCTTCCACAGGTCCTCGCTGAACAGCGAGAACGCGTCGGCGGCTTCGGTATCGGAGGACAGCGTGGCGAGCAACCAGCCGAAGATCTCGGCGCCGTGATCCTGGAGCACTTGCTCGACGGTGTGCGTGGGATCGCAGGTACGGGGCTCTGGCGGTAGGGCAAGTTCGACGGTCATCGTGGCGACTATCTGTAGCAACGGCGATCCGTTCGCGCTGCGGAAACAACTGGAATGGAGTGATGCATAAACTGGTTTGCGACCCGGGGCCGTTGCTCTCCTCGAGGAAATGCCAGCTCGCGCTGGCGAATGCGACCTCGGGGAGCGTCGCAGCATGTCCCATGAAAATGATGTGTTTACAGAGCTGTCTCCACGGGCATGTCGGGGTAACCCGCCGTCTCCTGGCGGAGGAGATACGTCAGGAGGAGGGGTAGTGAGCCAGCCACAGAATGCGCGCACGACGACGATCGATACGTTTCTTCGCGCCGCCGCGGCGGTCGATGCGGTCGATCCGGCGCTCGCGCTGACGGTCGGGACGGTGCTCGACGATGGTTACGAGCTGCGCGAGCGGCTCGCCGCAGGTGGGATGGCGACGGTGTTTCGCGCCTTCGACCGCAGGCTCAGCCGCGAGGTCGCGATCAAGGTGCCGCGGCTGCTCGGTGATCGCGAGCGCACGCTCGAGATGTTCGAGCGCGAGGCCCAGGCCACCGCGCGGCTCAGCCATCCCAACATCGTCGCGCTGCACCACATCGGTGATCACCGCGGCACCCGGTTCGCCGTGCTCGAGCTCCTGCACGGCGAGACCCTCGCGGCCCGGCTCGCGCGCCGCCACGTGCTGCCGACCCCGGAGGCGATGGCGATCCTCGACGGCGTGCTCGAGGCGCTCGGCTACGCGCACGAGCGCGGCATCGTCCACCGCGATCTCACGCCGCGCAACGTGTTCCTCACGACCGACCAGCGCGTGAAGCTGCTCGATTTCGGCGTCGCGATCGAGCACGGCAGCTCGGTCGGCACCGCGACGCGCGCGGCCGGCACGCCGGGCTACATGGCGCCCGAGCACATGGATGCCGCCGACCCGCGCAACGACCTGTGGGCGGCGGGCGTGCTCTTCCTCGAGTGCGTGACCGGCCAGCGACCGCAGGCGGGCGGCGCCCAGGAAGTGCCGGGCGAGCTGCCGCGCCGCGTGCGCGAGATGGTCGCGCGCGCCGTCGACCGCGATCCCGACAACCGCCCCTCGACGGCGAGCGACATGCGCGTCGCCCTCGCGCCCGGCATCCGGCCCGCGCGGCCCTGCGCTCGCCGCCGCTGGCGCCGCGCGATCGTCCCCGCTGCGCTCGCGTGCGTCGCCGCCGCCGTCATCGTCTGCATTGCGGTCGCCATGACCTGCGCGTCGAGCGGCCTGCTCATCCCGTGCGATGGGCGCTGGCGCGGTGATCCGCCGGCCGGCACCCCCTGGGAGACCGAGCTGCAGCGCATCGACGACAGCCATTTCTCGTACAAGAACGTGAACCACCTCGACGGCCGCGCCACCGGCGGCACGTTGTTGCTCGAGAAGCTGTCCGACGGAACGACCATCCTCTCGGGCAAGATCGCGGACCTGCCGACCTGCCCGACGTGCATCAACGTCGGCTTCATCGAGTTCATCGTCCTCGACGAGACCCACATCTATCAGAACCGCTCGGCCTGGGGCCCGAGCCACGACAACTACAAGCAGTGGTTCCCCGAGTATCGCTACAAGTGGGAAGGCAGGCGGCGCGACGTTCCCGAGTGAGCTGCACCGTTCGTCAGCTTGCGGCCACGGTTGGTCGCCGGCCAATCGCGCTGCATCCGATCGCGACTGTTCCAGACCGCGGCGCGGCGCTATCGAGACGGCATGCGCACCAACCTTCTTGTACTCGCCATCGCCAGCTCGGCGGTGGCCGGCCCGACGCCATGCCAGGAGTGCCACGGGCGCTGAGCGGCGCTGCGCTACCATGTGCCCGATGAGCTGCGCGCCCAGCTGGCCGGTGACACTGCTGCGCTGGCTCGGCCTGAGCCTGTTGCTGGGCGCCGCGCTGGCCGCGGTGCTGTCGGCGCACCGCGGGGCCTCGCTGGCGCAGTTCGCGACCACGGCGGGGGTCTCGGCGCTGTACGCAGCATCGATCGGCATGCCGGCGATGCTGGTGTTCCCGCGGCTCAAGCCGCGGATCTTCGGCCGGCCCGAGCTGTCGCAATGGTTGATCTACCTCGGCACGCTGATGGCGATCACCGCGGTCGGCATCTTCGTGGCGGGCCTCGTGCTCGTCGCCGTGGGCGTCGCGACGCTCCACGAGCTATGGCGCAACTACTTCACCGGCGTGCAGATCTCGCTCGCGATCTCGGTGCCGGTCACCGTCGGCGCCGCGACGTACGCCAAGCTCCATCACCAGCTCGCGCGCGCGGAGGCGTCGCTCCACGCCAAGGAGCTCGAGCACCAGAAGGCGCTCGCGCTCGCCACCGAGGCGCGGCTGGCGTCGCTCGAGTCGCGCGTTCGCCCGCACTTTCTGTTCAACGCGCTCAACAGCGCGATCGCGCTCATCCCCGAGGACCCGGCGCGCGCCGAGAAGGTGCTCGAGCGGCTCGCGCACTTGCTCCGGGTGTCCCTCGACCAGGCGTCGTCGACCGTCGCGCTCGGCAAGGAGCTCGAGATCGCGACCGACTACCTCGAGATCGAGCGCGCGCGGTTCGGCGACCGACTGCGCTACGAGATCGACGTGCCCGAGGCGTTGCGCACGGCCGTGATCCCGGTGTTCGCGGTGCAGACCCTCGTCGAGAACAGCGTCAAGCACGCGGTGTCGGCGCGCAAGGCGGGCGCGCGCATCCGCGTGCGTGCTCGGCGCGAGGGCGATCGCCTGCGCCTCGACGTCACCGACGACGGCCCGGGCTTCACCGGTCCGATCTGGCACCCCGGCCACGGCCTCGACGGCCTGCGCAGCCGCCTGTTCGCGCTCTACGGCCCGGCAGCGCGTCTCATCGCACCGGCCGAGCGCGTCGCGGTTTCCGACGGCCTCGCCAGCGCCGAGGGCACCGCGATCGGCGCCGCGGTGACCATCGAGCTGCCCGATGCCGTACCCGACGCGGGGTCTGAGGCGATGGCCGAGGGGGTGCGATGAGGCGCGTGTTTCTCGTCGACGACGAGCCGCTGGCGCTGCGCCGGCTGGCGCGCATGCTCGAGGCGACCCGGCGGGTCGAGATCGCCGGGCAATCGACCGATCCCCACGAGGCGATCGACGCGATCGCCGCCGCGCGCGACCTCGACCTGGTGTTCCTCGACATCTCGATGCCCGACCTCGACGGCTTCGAGGTCTGCGCGCGGCTGCCCGCGTCGGTGATGGTCGTGTTCACGACGGCGCACGACGAGCATGCGCTGCGCGCGTTCCAGACCAATGCGATCGACTATCTGCTCAAGCCGGTCCGCGAGGACGAGCTGGTGCGCGCGCTCGACAAGCTCGACCGCTTGCGCGAGCTGCCGCCGGCCGACGCGGCCGATCACCTGGCGCGCGCGATGGCGAGCATTCTCGCGGCGCGCGGACCCGAGCGCATCGCGTCGCGGCTCGGCGATCGGGTGCACCTGATCGAGCTCGAGCGGGTCACGCATTTCATGGCCGAGGACAAGCTGACGTATGCGGTCACCGCGGAGCGCAGCTTCGTGGTCGACGCCAGCATTGCCGTCCTCGAGGAGCGCTACGCCCGCGCCGGCTACGTCCGGATTCACCGCGCGACCCTGGTCCGGCTGTCGGCGATCGCCGAGGTCTCGAGCACCACCGAGGGCACGCGCGTCCGGCTCGCCGACGGAAAGACCGAGCTCGCCGTCGCGCGCGAGCGCGCCCGGGCGCTCAAGGACCGGCTGGGCCTGTGACCGCCGGGTACGCGCCTGTGCGACCCTTCGCCGCGGCCGACCGCGCGGCCGCATTGCTTCGCGCGGGACAGTTGCCGTAGGTTCGCCGCATGAGCGTGCTCACGGATCTGGTTGCCGCCATCTCCTCGGACGCGATCGAGGTCATCGACTTGACCGCGCCGCTCTCGTCGCAGACGCCGATCTTGAAGCTGCCGGATCCGCTGGGGCAGACCTGGCGGTTCGAGCTGTCGGAGATCAGTCGCTACAACGAGGCCGGCCCGGCCTGGTACTGGAACAACATCAAGACCGGCGAGCACACCGGCACGCACCTCGACGCGCCGATCCACTGGATCAGCGGCCGCGACGGCGCCGACGTCTCGCAGCTGCCGGCGCGCCGGCTGATCGCACCTGCCGCGGTGCTCGATTTCTCGGCGGAGGCCGCCAAGAACCCGGCCTTCCTCCTCGAGATCAAGCACGTCGAGGCGTGGCAGCAATCGCACGGCGCGCTGCCCAAGGGCGGATGGCTGCTCTACCGCACGGGCTGGAATGCGCGCTCCAACGACGACGACGCGTTTCTCAATGCCGGCCACACGCCGGGCATCTCCGTCGAGTGCGCGAAGTGGCTGGCCGAGACCGCGCCCGTGCTCGGCGTCGGCGTCGAGACGGTCGGCACCGACGCCGGCGCGGCCCATTCGTTCGATCCGGCGTTCCCGTGCCACTCGTTCCTGCTCGGCCACGACAAGTACGGCCTGACCCAGCTGCAGAACCTGGCCAAGCTGCCGCCGACGGGCGCCGTGGTCTTCGTCGGGCCGCTGCCGATCGTGCGGGGCTCCGGCAGCCCGTGCCGCGCGCTCGCGCTCGTCGAACGGCGATGAGCCCCACGGTTGCCGAGGTGGTCGGCCGCGCGCTGGCCGCCAACGGCGTCGCCTGCGTGTTCGGCGTGGTCGGGAGCGGGAACTTCCATGTGACCAATGCGCTGATCGCCGCCGGCGCGCGGTTCGTCGCCGCCGCTCACGAGGGCGGGGCGGCGAGCATGGCCGACGGCTACGCCCGCGTCTCGGGCCGACTGCCGGTGCTGTCGGTGCACCAGGGCCCCGGCGTCACCAATGCGATGACCGGTGTCGTCGAGGCTGCCAAGAGTCGCACGCCGATGATCGTGCTCGCGCCCGAGGCCACCAACCCGCGCTCGAACTTCTACATCGACCTGCCCGGCATCGCCGCGGCGATCGGCGCGGGGTTTCGCCGCGTGACCGCCGAGCATCCGGCCGCCGATGTCGCCGAGGCGTGCCGCGCGACGCGCGCAGGCGCCGGGCAGACGATCGTGCTCGGCTTGCCGCTCGACGTGCAGGCCAGGCCCGCCGGGGATGCACCCGACGAGGTCGCGTCCGAGCTCGCGGGCGGGACGCACGGGGTCCCCGACGAAGCGGAGATCGATGCGCTGGTCGAGGCCCTGGCGGCAGCGCACCGGCCGATGTTCATCGCGGGCCGCGGCGCCACGCGGGAGGCGGCGCGGTCGCGCGCGGCGCTGACGGCGCTGGCGGATCGCACGGGGGCATTGCTCGCCGTGTCCGCCGCGGCAAAGGGGCTGTTCGCCGGCGAGCCCTGGTACGTCGATGTGTCGGGCGGGTTTGCGACGCCGCTGACCGCCGAGCTGGTGCGGCAATCGGACCTGGTGATCGCATGGGGCAGCACGCTCAACATGTGGACGACGCGGCACGGGCGGCTGATCTCGTCGAGCGCGACCGTGGCGCAGGTCGATCTCGAGCGCACGCAGCTCGGGGTGAACCGGCCCGTCAGCATCGCGGTGTGCGGCGAGCTGGCCGCAATCGCCTCGGCGTGCTCCGAGCGGCTCGCGCGCCGGGGAGGGCCGGTGCCGGGTTGGCGCACGCCCGAGCTCGCGGCGCGGATCGCCGCCGAGGGCCGCTGGCGCGCGGTGCCATTTACCGACGAGACTGCGGGTGGGCGCATCGATCCGCGCACGCTGAGCATCGCGCTGGATGACCTCCTGCCGGCGGAGCGCACCGTGGTGATCGACTCCGGCAACTTCATGGGCTATCCGTCGATGTTCCTCGGGGTGCCCGACCATGCCGGGTTCTGCTTCACGCAGGCGTTTCAGTCGATCGGCCTCGGGCTCGCGAGTGCGATCGGCGCCGCGGTCGCGCGGCCGGATCGCATCACCGTGGCGGCGCTCGGCGACGGTGGCTTTCTGATGTCGCTGACCGAGCTCACGACCGCGGCGCGGCTCGGGCTGCCACTGGTGATCGCGGTGTATGACGACGCGGCGTACGGCGCCGAGGTCCATCACTTCGGCCCGCACGGCCATCCGCTGGACACCGTGCGGTTCCCCGACGATGACCTGGCGGCGATCGCCCGGGGGTTCGGCTGCGCAGGGCACATCGTCCGCGCGCCGGACGAGCTGACCTGCGTGCGCGACTGGCTCGCCGGCGCGCGCGATCGGCCGATCGTCATCGACGCCAAGGTGGTGTCGTCGCGCGGCTCGTGGTGGCTCGAGGAAGCGTTCCGCGGGCACTGACGCCCGATCCGTCGGGCCAGGGGCCTTCGCGCGGCCACGTTGCGAGCTCCTCCGCGCAACGGTCCGCAACCGCCGCGATCGTGAGCGCAGGATTGGAGCATGGAGCCGGGTCGCCGCGAACGCGCGTTCTACCGAAGGGTGCGTGGCGCTCGGTGCGCCTGCTGGTCCTCGGAGAGGATCTTGATCACGCCGCCGCCGCCGCCGCCACCGCCGCCGCCGCCCGCGCCGTCGGTCGACGGGCGGCCGTTGCGGCCGGGGTTGCCGTTGGCGTTCCCGTTGGTGCCGAGCCCGCCATTGCCGCCGTCGCCGCCGCCACCGCTGCCGTTGCTGCCGCCGCGGCCGGCGAGGCTCGCTGCGCTCGATTCGCCACCGGCCTGGCCAGACCGCGTGCTCGAGCCCTCGCCGCCACCGCCGCCGTTGGCGAAGCACTGGCCGGAGATGTCGACGCGCTCGGCGTCGAGGACGATCATGCCTCCCGAGCCACCACCACCGCCGCCACCGCCGAGCGCACCGCCGCCGCCGCCGGAGCCCGAGGCGTTCACGCTTCCGCTGCTGGTGACATCGATCGCCTGATCGGCGAGCAGCAGCACTGCGCCGCCGCTGTGCCCGCGGCCACCGCGGCCCACGCCGAGGCCGTTGCCGCCGCCGTTGCCGCCGGCGCAGCCGCCGCTGAGCGTGGTCGCGTCACCCGGCGGCGCGGCGACGCCGCCATCGCTCGAGCCCGCGCCATTGCCGCCATTGTTGCCGTTGCCGCCGAGGCTGCCACCCCAGCCACCGCCGCCAACCCCGCCGCTCTCGGCGTCGACGAAGTTGGTCTGGCACGGGCCCGAATCGGCCGCCGGCCCCGACCCGTCGCGCCGGCTCGAGACATCGAGCGTGCCTGCGATCGTGATCTCACCGGTCGCGAACAGGATCAGCCGCCTGCCGCCGGTGACCGTGATCGTGTTGCCGCTCGGGATGGTGATCGACGGTCCAGTGACGACACAGGCGTCGACGGGCGGCGTCGCCGTGTACGGCTGGCAGCGCGCGGACGTCGAGGTATCGAGCTCCTGGGTCGTCAGCGTGACCGGCGAGCTCGGCGGGTCGACGCAGACCCGCACGAACGTGCCCAGGCACACCGGCGACACAGCACCGTCGAGCGGCGCGCTGTCGATCGGCGCGGCGTCGATCGGCGGCGGCGCATCCGCGGCCGGATCGCCCGACGTATCGGGCGGCGCGCCGTTCGGGTTGTTTCCCGGCATGGCCGAGAACCCGCAACCGCCCAGAACCAGCGCGAACACCGATGCGCGCATGGGCGAAAGCATACACCCCGAGTCATCGCGCGCCACCCGATCGCCGAGATCCAGCGTGCCCGCGATCACGCGCCCGCGAGCGCCGGGCAGCTGTGCACTCGCTGCGCATCGCCCGCGAAGCGCGCGCCGCTATTCGAGGCTGCCGAGCGCCTCGAGCGCATCGACGGCAAACGCTGCCACCTCGCGCGTCGACTCGAACGCCTTGAGCGTCTGCTGGATATGCGCCTCGGAATGCAGCGCCGACACCATCAAGCGGATGCGAGCCTCGCCCTCGGGCACGACCGGATAGCACAGACCGTGGCAGTAGATGCCGCTGTCGTAGAGGTGGTTCACCGTCTCGCGCAGGAGCTCGTAGGGCCCGATCTCGACGATGAGCAGCGGGTGCTGGCCGCCGAGCACGCGGAACTTGCGCTCGATCAGGCCGTCGAACAGCGTGCGGACATTGTCGCGCAGGCCGGGCAGCGGCGCCTCACCGCTCTCGAGGATCTCGAGCGCGCGGATCGCGACCGCGGCCATCGCGGGCGGCAGCGCGGCCGAGAACATGTACGGCGACGACTTCTGGCGCAGCCACTCGATGATCTCGGCCTTGCCGGCGGCGAACCCTCCGGTCGCGCCGCCGAGCGCCTTGCTGAACGTGCCGGTGATCAGGTGCACGCGCTCGAGCACACCGGCGTGCTCCGCGCTGCCGCGCCCGCGGTCGCCCAGCACGCCGATGCCGAGCGCGTCGTCGACGATCACGACCGCGTCGTGGCGCTCGGCCAGGTCGCAGATCGACGCCAGATCGGAGATCCGGCCGGTGAACGGATGGACGCCGTTGGTGACGATCGCGCGGAACCGCGCCCACTTCGAGCGGCGCAGGATGTCCTCGAGGTCGTCGGGGTCATCGCTGCGGAACGTGACCAGCCGCGCGCCGGCCAGTCGCGCGCCCTCGGCGAGGCTCGGGTGCACGCCGCCGTCGCAGATGATGCAGTCCTTGGCGCCGAACAGCGGCGCGAAGATGCCGATGTTGGCGTGGTAGCCGGAGCCGTAGAGGATGACGTCGGGGACCTTCAGGAAGCCGCGCAACCACTCCTCGAGCTCCTTGTGGATCGTCAGCGTGCCGCACATGACACGTTGCGACGACAGACCCACGCCATATCTCTGCAGCGCCTCGATCGCGGCCTGCTGGAGCTGCGGATCGACCGACAGCCCGAGGAAGTCGTGCGTGGTGTAGTTGACCACCGCCTGGCCGAGGCTGTCGTCGGCGAGCCGGCCGGCGACCATGCCGCCCGCGGCCATGCCGCCCGCGCGCGAGAACACGACCTCGCGCTTGTAGAGGCCGGCGTCCTTGAGCCGGTCGGTCTCGCTCCGCAGAAGGTCGCGCAGGGCCTGGCTCATGGGCTACCTCCGACGAACCATACCAGCGCAGCCGCGCAGCGAGACCACGGGATGCTCGGCACGCACGCCGTATCGCCGGGGGCACAGGCGTGAACGGCGCGATCGCGCTCGGCGCACAGCCGATCGATCGCGGCCGCGTCACCGGCGCTACTGCCCGGGGCGCCGAGGACGAGCTCGGCGGCGAGCGCGGCGAACCGCCGGTGCAGCTCGGCGGCGAGGGCAGCTCGATAGTCGGTCGAGCCGCGCACCAGGCGGATCCGCGTCGGCTCGTCGACCCACGCGCTGGCGGCGCGCAGGTTGGTTGCGATGATGTCGGCCGCGGCCTCGCAGCGCGCGCGGTCTGCATCCGCGGCACATGCGGCGCGCGCGGCCGTGACGAGGCAGCTCGCGGCCGGCGCGGCGGTGTCGGCGCGGCACTGCGTGCGGGTCGCCGCGTAGAGCGTGCGGTCGAGCGCATCGCGCCCCTCGGGCCCGAGCGCGCGGACTGCGGCGAGTGCCCGGGTGAGGTGTGCCAGGCGCGGCAGTGGCTCGGCGGC
>DATIPJ010000912.1:0-8686 GCA_035472155.1 Kofleriaceae bacterium | reverse complement strand
GGTCCACATCGGCGGCATCCAGGTCGCGCGCGGCTACCTCAACCAGCCCGGGCTGACGGCGGAGCGCTTCATTGTCGATCCATTCGCCCACGACGCTGACGCACGGCTGTATCGCACCGGAGACCTCGGGCGGTGGCGGCCCGATGGTGCGATCGAGTACCTGGGGCGCAACGACCACCAGGTGAAGATCCGCGGAGTCCGGATCGAGCTGGGCGAGATCGAAGCGCGGCTCGCCGATGTGACGGGCGTGGCCGAGGTGATCGTCCTGGCGCGCGAGGACGAGCCGGGCAACCCGCGGCTGGTCGCGTATTACACCGTGCACGCCGATGCGCTGGCGCAAGGCGCCGCATCGATCGCCGCGCCCGAGCCGGAGGTGATGCGCGCACACGCGACGCAGAGCTTGCCGCCGACGATGGTGCCCGCGGCCTACGTGCGAATGGACGCAATGCCGGTGACGTCGAACGGCAAGCTCGATCGCAAGGCGCTCCCCGCGCCCGATGCCGCGGCGTTCGCGCAGCGCACCTACGAGCCGCCCCAGGGCGCCACCGAAGAGACCCTCGCCGCGATCTGGGCCGAGCTGCTCGGCGTCGAGCGCATCGGTCGCCACGACAGCTTCTTTGCCCTCGGCGGCCACTCGCTGATCGCCGTGCGTCTCATCGAGCGCATGCGCCTCGCGGGTCTGCACGCCGACGTGCGCACGGTGTTCAACGCCGCGACCCTGGCGGTCCTCGCGCGCCAGGTCGGCGCCACCAGTGACGAGGTCTGTGTGCCGGTCAACCTCATCCCGGCGAGCGCCGCGCGCATCACGCCCGACATGCTGACCCTGGTCGACCTCTCGCAGGCCTCGATCGACGCGATCGTGGCCGACGTCGACGGCGGTGCGGCCGCGGTGCAGGACATCTATCCGCTTGCGCCGCTCCAGGAAGGCATTCTGTTCCACCACCTCGTCCGCAAGCCGGACGATGCCGATCCGTACGTGATGTCCGGCGTGCTCGCCTTCGCGAGCCGCGCGCGCCTCGATCGCTTCCTGGGCGCGCTGCAGCAGGTCATCGATCGCCACGACATCCTGCGCACGTCGATCGCATGGCGCGGCCTCGAGCAGCCGGTGCAGGTCGTCCATCGCCGCGCGACGCTGCCGGTCGATGTCGTCGCATTCGACCCGGCCGCCGGCGACATCGCCGCGCAGCTCGCGGCCGATGCGCGCGACGACCGGATCGACGTGACCCGCGCGCCCCTCCTGCGCTGCCGGGTCGCCGTCGACCCGCCGCACGACCGCCACCTCCTGCGCCTCACGTTCCATCACCTGGCGCTCGATCACACCACCCTCGAGACCGTGCTCGAGGAGGCCCGCGCCCTGGAGGACGGCCGCACCGATCTGCCCGCGCCGGCGCCGTTCCGCGACTTCGTCGCCCAGGCTCGCCTGCGGGTCTCGGTCGACGAGCACGAGGCCTTCTTCCGCAACCTCGTCGGTGACATCGACGCGCCCACCGCGCCGTTCGGCGAGCTCGACGTCCAGGGCGACGGCCGCGGCATCGCCGAGGTCGGCCGCGCCCTCCCGCCCGAGCTCGCTCGCGCCGTGCGCGATCGCGCCCGCGCCCTCGGCGTCAGCGCGGCCAGCCTCATCCACCTCGCGTGGGCCCTCGTGCTCGCCCGCACCACGGGCCGCCGCGACGTCGTGTTCGGCACCGTCCTGCTCGGGCGCATGCACGGTGGCGCGCGCGCCAATCGCGCCCTGGGCGTATTCATCAACACGCTCCCGCTGCGCGTCGCGATCGACGGACGCGGCATCGCCGACGTCGCGCGCGCGACCCACGCGACCCTGATCGAGCTGCTGCGCCACGAGCACGCGCCGCTCGCCCTCGCGCAGCGCTGCAGCGCCGTTCCGGCCCAGGCGCCGCTCTTCACCTCGCTCGTCAACTACCGTTTCGCCGGCCAGCGCACCGACGAGCACTCGCTCGCCCACGTCCTGGGCGACGGCATCGAGCTCGTGTCGAGCCACGAGCGTACGAGCTACCCGCTCGGCCTCACCGTCGACGACCTCGGCGAGCAGCTGGCGATCACCCTCAAGGCCACCGCCTCGATCGGCGCCGCCCGCCTCTGCGACTTCGTCGAGACGGCGCTCTCCACGCTCGTCGACGCGCTCGCCGATTCGCCCGCCCGTGCCGCCAGCAGCCTCGACGTGCTGCCCGCCGCCGAGCGCGCGCAGCTGGCCGCCTGGAACCAGACGTCCGCTGACCTCCCCGGCGCATGCCTCGCGCAGCGGTTCGAGGCGCAGGTCGCCCGCACCCCCGACGCGGCCGCCGTCATCGACGGCGACACGCAGATGACGTTCACCGCGCTCGACATGCGCGCCAACCGCCTGGCCCACACGCTGCGCGGCCTCGGGGTCGGCCCGGATCGCCTGGTCGCGATCTGCCTCCCGCGCAGCGCCGAGATGATCGTCGCCATCGTCGCCATCCTCAAGGCCGGCGGCGCCTACGTGCCGCTCGATCCATCGTCGCCGGCCGATCGCCTCGCCCAGGTGATCGCCGATGCCGCCCCGGTCTGCGTGCTCTCGCAATCGCAGCTCGCGTCGGTCCTCCCCGCCGACGCCCCGGTGGTCATGCTCGACCGCGACGCAGCAGCGATCGCTGCCTGGCCGGCCACCTGCGTCGATCGCGCGGTGATCGAGGAGCGCGACCCACAAGCGCGGCGCCTCGCCTACGTCATCTACACCTCCGGATCGACCGGGCGTCCGAAGGGCGTGATGGTCGAGCACCGCAGCGTGGTCAATCTCTGGGCGGCCCTCGAGCGCGCAATCCATGCGCAGCACCCCGGCCGCGCCGATCGCCCGATGCGCGTCAGCCTCAACGCACCGCTCGCCTTCGACTCCTCGGTCAAGCAATGGGTGCAGCTGCTCTCGGGCCGCACGCTGGTCGTCATTCCGGACGACGTGCGCGCCGACGGCGCGGCGATGCTCCAGCTCATCACCGAGAAGCAGATCGACGTGCTCGATTGCACGCCCTCGCAGCTCGCGGTGATCCAGGACGCGGCGCGTGTCTCCGCGGAACTCCTTCCGTGCGCGATCGCGCTCGTCGGCGGTGAGGCGATCGGGCCGGCGCAGTGGCGCGCCCTCGCCGGCTGTGAAACGACGGCGTTCTACAACGTCTACGGACCCACCGAATGCACGGTCGACGCCACCGTCGCGCGCATCGGCGGGGCCGCGGTCGCGGAGGGCTCACCTACGATCGGTGCCCCGCTCGCCAACGTGCAGGTCTACATCGTCGATGAGGCGATGCGGCGGGCCCCGATCGGTGTGGTCGGCGAGATCGTGATCGGCGGCACCGGCGTGGCCCGCGGGTATCTCCATGACCCGGCGCGGACCGCCGAGCGCTTCGTGGACGACCCATTCGCACCCGCCGGCGCGCGTGAGGGTCGTGCGCGCATGTACCGCACCGGCGACCTCGGTCGCTGGCGGCCCGACGGGACGATCGAGTACGTCGGTCGCAACGACTTCCAGATCAAGATCCGCGGCTACCGCATCGAGCTGGGCGAGATCGAAGCCAGGCTCGCAGAGGTTCCCGGCGTCGACGAGGCCGTGATCGTCGCGCACGGTGCGAGCGGCGAGCAGCGCCTGGTTGCGTACTTCACCGGCGCATCCGGAGGCGATGCGGCGATCGACGCGGCGATCGGATCGATGCGGGCGCAGGTTGCGAAGACCTTGCCCGCCTACATGGCGCCATCGGCGTACGTGCACCTGGCAGCGATGCCGCTCAATGCCAATGGCAAGCTCGATCGCAAGGCGCTGCCAGATCCGGAGGCGGCAACGTCCGGGTCGGGCGCGCGCTCGAGCTACGTGGCACCGCGCGGCGAGCTCGAGGAGCTGATCGCCGGGCTGTGGACGGATCTGCTGCGCCGCGACCGGATCGGGCGGCACGACCACTTCTTCGAGCTCGGCGGGCATTCGCTGCTCGCGGTGCAGCTGGTGGCGCGCCTGCGCCGTGTGCTCGGCGTGGAGCTGTCGCTGTCGGATCTGTTCGCGCACCCCGAGCTCGACCGCATGGCGGCGCACATCGGCGGTGCCGCACGCTCGGCGCTGCCGGCGATTCCCGCCGGCACCCGGCAGGGGCCGCAGCCGGTGTCGCTCGCGCAGCAGCGACTGTGGTTCCTGAGCACGCTCGAGGGCGCGAGCAGCGCCTATCACATCCGCGGCGCCGTGCGGCTCGACGGCGCGCTCGACCGCGGCGCGCTGGTGCGCGCGCTCGAGCGAATCGTCGAGCGCCACGAGGCGCTGCGCACGACGTTCGAGGTGATCGACGGCGAGCCGATGCAGGTGGTGCATCCACACGCCGAGCTCGCCCTCGAGGAGCACGATGTCCGTGCGGCAGGCGATGTCGAAGCGGCAGCGCGTGCGCTGCGCGATGCGCACGGGGCACGACCGTTCGATCTTGCGCGCGACGTGCCGATGCGCGTGCAGCTCGTCCGGGTCGCGGACGAAGCGCACGTGCTGCAGATCGTCATGCACCACATCGCGTCGGATGGCTGGTCGATCGGGATCCTGCTCGACGAGCTGAGCCAGCTTTACGCCGCATTCTCGGCCGGGAAGGGCGATCCGCTGCCCCCGATGGCGCTCCGCTATGCCGATCACGCGGCGTGGCAGCGAGACATCTGGGCGAGCGGGCAGCTGGCGGGCCAGAGCGAGTACTGGCGAACGACGCTCGTCGGCGCGCCGATGCAGCTGACCTTGCCGTGGGATCGCCCGCGGCCGGCGCAGCAGGACCACACGGGCGCGACCGTGCCCGTCGAGCTCGATGCCGCGCTGGTCAAGGCGCTGCGCGCGCTCAGCCGCCAGCACGGCGTGACGATGTACATGACGCTGCTCGCGAGCTGGGCCGCTGTGCTGTCGCGGCTCGCCAACCAGAAGGACGTGGTGATCGGCAGCCCGGTGGCCGGGCGGCAGCGCGCCGAGCTCGAGCCGGTCGTCGGCTGCTTCGTCAACACGCTCGCGCATCGCATCGACGTCGATGGCGACCCCACGGTGGCCGAGCTGCTCGCGCGCACGCGCGCACAGGTACTCGCGGCGCAGGACCACCAGGACCTGCCGTTCGACCAGGTGGTCGAGGCGGTCAAGCCGGCGCGCAGCCTCGCGCACACGCCGCTGTTCCAGGTGATGCTCGACTGGGACCAGGCGCACGAGCGATCGCTCGCGCTGCCCGGGCTCGCGGTCACGCAGCTGCCGCGCGAGCTCCGCACGGCGCAGTTCGATCTGACGCTCTCGCTGCGCGAATGCAGCGACGGCGATGGCATCCACGGGCTGGTCAGCTACGCGACGGCGCTGTTCGACCCGGCGACGGTCGAGCGCTATCGCGGTTACTGGATCCGCTTCCTGCACGGCATGGTCGCGGAAGGGAATCACGCGGCGATCGGCGAGCGGTCCATCGCCACGATCCCGTTGCTCGATGATGCCGAGCGCCAGCAGGTCGTTGCGGGCTGGAACGCGACGGAGACTGCGTACCCCACGGGCCTCTGTCTGCACGAGCTGTTCGAGGCGCAGGTCGCCCGCACGCCCGATGCGATCGCGGTCGTCGACGGCGAGCGGCGGCTGACCTACGCCGAGCTCAACGCGCGCGCGAACCAGCTGGCGCGCGAGCTGGTCCGGCGCGGCGTCGGCCCCGATGTCCCGGTCGGGCTGTGCCTCGAGCGCAGCGCGGAGATGGTGATCGCGGTGTATGCGGCGATCAAGGCGGGCGGCTGCTACATGCCGCTCGATCCGGACTATCCCGCCGACCGCCTGCGCCGGATGGTGAGCAACAGCGCGCCCAAGGTCGTGCTGTGCGACGCCGTCGGCGAGAAGGTGATCGCAGCGGTGGATGGCGGCGCCGATCGATCCGTGGACGCTCCATGCCGTGCGGGCATCCCGCGGATCCGGCTGTCGGCCGATGCGTGGCCGTGGGCCCGCGAGCCCGCTGGCAACCTCGCGATCGAGGGCACGAACCGGCGGCTGGCGTACGTGATCTACACGTCGGGCTCGACGGGAACGCCGAAGGGCGTGATGAACGAGCACCGCGGTGCGGTCAATCGCATGCAGTGGATGCAGGAGGCGTACGGCCTGGGCGGCAACGACATCGTGCTGCAGAAGACGCCGTTCAGCTTCGATGTCTCGGTGTGGGAATTCTTCTGGCCGCTGATGACCGGCGCGCAGCTGGTGATGGCGCGGCCGCACGGGCACAAGGACCCGGGCTATCTCGCGGAGCTGATCCAGCAGGCGGGTGTGACGACCTTGCACTTCGTGCCGTCGATGCTGCAGGCGTTTCTGGCCCACGAAGGGTCGGCGCGCTGCACGGGCCTCGCGCGGGTGATCTGCAGCGGCGAGGCATTGCCGGCGCCACTGGTGCGAGGCTTCCACGAGCGGCTGCCCGGGGTGGAGCTGCACAATCTCTACGGGCCGACCGAGGCCGCGGTCGATGTCACGGCGTGGGCGTGCGTGGCCGGCGAGACGACCGACTCGATCCCGATCGGACGGCCGATCGCGAACACGCAGATCTACATCCTCGACGAGCGGATGCAGCCGGTGGGCGTGGGGGTGGCGGGCGAGGTCCACATCGGCGGCATCCAGGTCGCGCGCGGCTACCTGAACCAGCCCGACCTGACCGCCGAGCGCTTCATCACCGACCCGTTCGCCCACGACGCCGATGCGCGGCTGTATCGCACCGGAGATCTCGGGCGATGGCGGCCCGATGGTGCGATCGAGTACCTGGGGCGCAACGACCACCAGGTGAAGATCCGCGGCGTCCGGATCGAGCTGGGCGAGATCGAAGCGCGGCTCGTCGATGTGGCGGGCGTGGCCGAAGTGATCGTCCTGGCGCGCGAGGACGAGCCGGGCAGCCCGCGGCTGGTCGCGTACTACACCGTTCACACCGACGAGCCAGCGGCCGACGAGGCAGCGGCCGCCATGCCGATATCCATCGATGCGACGCCGAAGGCGCTGCGCACGCATGCGTCACGGTGCTTGCCACCGGCGATGGTGCCCGCGGCGTACGTGCGGATGCCGGCGATGCCGGTGACATCGAACGGCAAGCTCGACCGCAAGGCGCTGCCGGCGCCCGATGGCGCGGCGCTGGCGCAGCGCGCATACGAGGCCCCCGAAGGGGAGATCGAGGAGGCGCTGGCGCGGATCTGGGCGGAGCTGCTGCGCATCGAGCGCGTGGGCCGCCGGGATAGCTTCTTTGCGCTCGGCGGGCACTCGCTGCTCGCGGTGCGGCTCCTCGAGCGCATGCGACGAGAGAACCTGCATACCGATGTGGTCGCGATCTTCACCGCGGCCACGCTCACGGAGCTGGCGGCACAGATCCGCACCGCCGGCGACGAAGTGATCGTTCCTCCGAACCTGATCGATCGCGACCGCGACCTGAGTGACGCCGATGAGCCCGCGTGGGCGAGCGACGTCGAGGAGCTTCGACTGTGAACGCGCAAGCCTTGTTGCAGCTGCTGGAAGACAAGCAGATCCACGTCCATGCCGATCGCGGAGAGCTGGTGGTGCGTGCGCCGCGCGGCGCCATCGACCAGGCGCTCGGCGAGAAGCTGAAGCGCGAGAAGGGCGCGCTGCTTGCCGAGCTCGAGCGCGTCGGCCGCGAGCGAGGCGCGCGCAACTCGAACCGCCGCATCACGCCCGACATGGTGACGCTGGTCGATCTATCGCAGGACGCGATCGACGCCATCGTCGCGCGGGTCGAGGGTGGCGCAGCCAACGTCGCGGACATCTACCCGCTCGCGCCGCTGCAGGAGGGGATCCTGTTCCACCACCTGCTCGAGGAGGGCGCGGATACGTACTTGCTGTCGACCGTGCTCGGCTTCGAGAGCCGCCAGCGGCTCGATGGCTTTGTCGAGGCGCTGCAGCAGGTGATCGATCGCCACGACATCCTGCGCACCGGCTTTGCGTGGGAGGGGCTCGAGCAGCCGGTGCAGGTGGTCCGGCGGCGCGCGACGCTGCCGGTGGAGACGGTGGCGCTCGACCCGCGCGGCGGGGATATCGCCGCGCAGCTCGAGGCGCTGCACCATCCGTCGCGCCATCGCATGGACATCCGCCGCGCACCGCTGCTCGCGTGCTACGCGGCGCACGATCGCGAGGGGCGGCGCTGGCTCCTGCACGTGCTCGCGCATCACCTGATCTGCGACCACACGACGCTCGAGATCATGGTCGAGGAGGCGCGCGCGATCGAGCGCGGCCAGAAGAGCGCGCTGCCCAGGCCCGCGCCGTTTCGCAACTTCGTCGCGCAGGCGCGCCGCGGCACGAGCCAGGACGCGCACGACGCGTTCTTCCGCGAGCTGCTCGGCGATATCGACGAGCCGACCGCGCCGTTCGGCGTGCTCGAGGTCCAGGGCAGCGGCGCGGATCTCGCGGAGGCGCGCCGGATGCTCGACCCGACGACCTCGGCGGCGATCCGCGACGTCGCGCGCCGCCTGCGGGTGAGCGCGGCGGCGGTGATGCACCTGGCATGGGCGCTGGTGCTGGCGCGGACGACGGGGCGGCGCGAGGTGGTGTTCGGCACGCTGCTGTTCGGGCGCATGCAGGGCGGCGCGGCTGCCGACCGCACGCTCGGGCTGTTCATCAACACGCTGCCGCTGCGGCTCGGCATCGGCGACGGCGGCGCGCGCGACACGCTCGAGCGGACGCATCAGCTGCTGGTCCAGCTGCTGCGCCACGAGC
>DATIPJ010000911.1:0-5880 GCA_035472155.1 Kofleriaceae bacterium | reverse complement strand
CGTGGCGCGATCAAACGCTCGTGCGACGCTGTCCTCATTGCATCTCGGCAATGCGCGTCGTCGTGCAGCGGGGGCAGCGACACGCCGCGCGGGCGGCGACACGCGACACGGGCGCGCGGCGCGCGGCGCGCGGCGCGCGGCGCGGCCTGAGACGCATTGCTCGCCTTCTAGTTCCTGACCCAATAAAAGATCTCCGGTGGTAGTAGGGCCTGTGGTCGCTGTGGACAGGCGCGCGCCTCGGCCGCACGGGCGCCGCGAGCGCGGCTGTCCAAGGCTGTGGGAAACCGCCGCCCGGAGGCACGCCGTCTTCGCCGCGCGCACGCGGTTGTCCACAGCCGGCAGCGTCCACAGGCCGCCACGCACGAGCGCAAGCGCGCGCGTTCTCGGGTCCAGAGCTCACGGCCGATGCTGGCGATGGTCGTCACGCGGTTCCGTCTGGGCGGCGACGGTTCACGGGGACGAGAACGCAACGTGAGCTGCGCGCGAGGCCCGCACGTTGTCCGGCACACGTTTCGGGAGCGCTTTGCGCAGGATCGCCCACGTTTAGAAGTTTTCTCGGAAGAATCCCCGTCGACGTCGTCTATCCAGATGAGGGCGAGGGGAACAGCGGGCTCGGGATGAGCCCGTGTCCGGCGGCGGAGCGGCGGGGGTGAGTGAGGGCGTGGTGGCGACGACAAACGAGGTCGGCGCCAGATGGTGAGCGGGGGGAAGCCGGGCACGGGCAAGGGCGGCGGGCCGCCGGGGGGCGGACAGAGGGACCCAGGCGTAGCGGTCACCCGGCCGCGCGCCTGGGCGGGGATTACGCGCAGCGGCCACCCGGTCGCGCGCCTGGGCGGGGGAGTTTCATGCGGAGATCACCCCACGGGGTGATCTCGACGGGTCACTGGTCAGGTGACCGAACGCGATCGAATCGCGCGCCGCGGGCTACTTCCAGTTGACGTCGACGTCCCACTTCACGTCGACGTCGACGTTCTTGCCATCCTTCGAGTGCCGGTGCTCGTGCGAACGGCGCGCTGCCGCCGGCGGCGCGGGAGGCGCCGGAGGAGCAGGCGGGGCGGGCATGACCATCGGCGGCATCGGCGGCATCGGCGGCATCGGCGGCATCGGCGGCATCGGCGGCATCGGCGGCATCGGCGGCATCGGCGCGATCCGGATGTGCGGAATGTGCAGCCGGAGGTTCGGCATCACGAACGCGTGCGGATGCGGGCGCGGGTTGGGATGCGGTCCGCGGCGCGGGTTGACGCGAATACGGAAGCCGCGATCGCCCGGATTCGACGACCAGCCGTCGATCCGATGCTCGAGCCGGTTGGTGACGCTCTCGAGCCGCCGCATCAGACGCTCGAGCTGGCCGTTGATCGTGGAGGTATCGATCTCGACCTCGTGCGACTCGCTTTGCTCGCACGGCTCGCCCGGGTGGCCCTGGTTCGCCTCGACGAGTGCTTCCTCGGCCATGCGCCGCGCATCGCCGTTGCCGTTGCTGCGGCGCGATGTTTCGCGCGCCGCGCGCTCGGCTTCCTTCACCGCCTGGCGCGCCTCGCGCTCCGCTTCCTTGGCCGCCTGGCGCGCCTCGTGCTCGGCTTCCTTCGCCGCCTGGCGCGCCTCGCGCTCGGCCTGCTTGGCGGCCTGGCGCGCCTCGCGCTCGGCCTCGCGCTGCGATTGCTCCGCTTCGCGCTGCGATTGCTCCGCTTCGCGCTGCGCCTGCTCCATCTCGCGCTGGGCCTCGCGCTGCGCCTGCTCCGCCTCGCGCTGCGCCTCTCGGACGGCCTCCTGGGCCTCGCGCGCGGCTTCGCGCGCAGCTTCCCGGGCGTCGTTGTCGTTATCGTCGTCGTCGTTGTCGCTGTCCGAATCGTCGTCGTCGTCGCACGCGGTGGTGATGCGGGGTGCGCCGACCAAAAGGCCGCATCCAGCCACCAGTGCGATCAGGGGAGCATGGCGCATGAAAACCTCCGCCCCATGGAGCCATGGGCCAGTCCGGAGGTTGACGCCCGACGGACAGAAAATCGAGCGCTAGTTGCCCTTCACAGCGTCTCGAGAAAAGCGGTGAGATCGGCGACCTGCTGGTCGGAGAGGCGGGCGGTGTCGGCCATGCCGTGGACCGCGCCGCGATCGCGCAGCAGGACCTCGAGCGTGGACGCACTCCCGTCGTGAAAGTAAGGCGCGCTCGCGGCCAGGCCGAGGAGGCTCGGCGTGTCGCTCTGACGCAACGTTCCCGAGAACTTATGCCGCTCCTGGTCGGTGTACGACGCCCCGAAATGGCACCCCGCACAGCCCTCGGCCTCGAACAGCTTGCGCCCGCGGGCGACCTGGCTCGCGTCGCGATGCGGGGTGCGAACCGACGGCAGCGCCTCGAGATACGCTGCCAGCGAATCGGTCTCGCGCTTCGACAGGCCGGTGCCGCCCAGCCGCTTCATCGTCGAGGTCAGGCTGTCGCGGAGTGTCGCATCCGTTCCATCCCACTTGAACGGATGCGTACCCACCATGCGGCCCGCGAGGACCGGCGTCTGCAGCACGTGCTGGTCGATCCGCCACGACAGCCCGTCGGCGCGCTGGTCGGGGTGACAGGACGCGCAGGCGAGTGCCCCGCGCATCGAGACCCGCGGCTCGGCAGCGTGGAACAGCACCATGCCGGCGTGCTGCTTGGCCGTCATCGCCGAGGCGATCAGCGACGGGCCCTCGCCGACCTTGGGCGCGCCGGCGAACGCGCCCTCGCTGTCGATCGCCATGACGCGCTCGACGCTGCGCGAGAACGAGCACCAGACCATGACGTCGCCCGCAGGCGTGATCGCCAGCCCGTCGGGGCCGCAGCGCTCGCGCTCCCCGAGGCTGAACACACCGCCGAGCGCGATCGAGGCCTGCGAGGCGTTGCGGATCTGGAGCACCGAGTCGCTGCCCAGGCCGGCGACGTAGAGCGCGTCGTGGGTGCGGTCCCACGCGAGCGCGCGCGGCTGGTGCTGCGCGATCTGCGCGGTGACCTGGCCGACGACGCCGTCGCCGAAGCCCAGGAACGCGAGCTGGTGGCTGATCGGCGCCTCGCTGGTGCTTCCGCCGTACGTGCCCGAGCTCTCCGGGGTGCCCGGCGACGACTGCACCGGCGTCTCGCGCTGGAACGGCACGACCGCCTGGTGCTCGCCGAGGAAGGTCACCGCGAACGCGCCCCGCGCGAAGCTGTCGCCACCGTTGCCGCAGTGGCGACAGCGTCGCGCCACGCCGGCGGTCGCGGTCGCGAGCCCGAGCGCGATCGGCGCGGCGCGATGCATGCCGGCGTCGTCGAGCCTGAATTCGTCGACCGTGCCGGTCGTGAGGTAGGCGACCAGCGCGCGGCTGCCGTCGGGCGAGATCGCCACGCCTCGCGGCTCGCTCGACAACGGCGTGTGCCAGCGCTCGACGCCGCTCGCGACGTCGTACGCCGCCAGCGTGCGGTCGGCGATCGCCGTCACCAGCAGGGTCTGGCGATCGGGGGTCAGCGCGACGCCGTATGGCTCGACCGCCGTCTTGATGCTCGACGCGAGCGTCATCCGATCGGCCTTGTCGATCATGACGACCGCGATCCGATCGTTACGGCGATCGGCGACGTAGGCCACGCGGTCGACCGGATCGACCGTGAGCAGGCCCGCGTCGCGCCCGATCGCGAGCTCGCCGGTGCCCCGGCCCAACGCGTCGGTGCGCAGCAGCGCGCCGCTGTCGGCGTCGATCACCAGCGCATCATCGTCGACCGCCATGATGCGCGAGCCGGCGAGGTACGCCGGTGTGGGCGATGCGACCTGCGCGCCGCCGAGCGGTCGGCTCGCCAGCTGGAGCTCCGGGACCCCGAAGCTGGGAAACGCCTTCGCGACGGCGAGGCTGGTGGGAACTGCGGCGGCGAGTACACCAAGGACGAGCTTGTGCGTTCGCATCTGCATTCTCGAACGAACGCGATCGCGGCCGGATCTATTCTCCATGCGCACGCAGACACCGTCGGCGCGCGGCCGTTTCAGGACTTTTGATGGCGGCGCGCGAGGCTACTCGATCGCAGCGCGCACGATGCGGTCGCCGACCAGCAGCGCATCGGCGGACTTTTGCCCGCTCTCGACGGCGCCGATCCAGGTGTAGCGGCCGTCGAGGTGCGGCGCGCTGCTGTGCATGATGAACCACTGCGAGCCACCGCTGTCGCGGCCCGCGTCTGCGATGCCGACACCGCCCGCGACGTAGCCCGTGCCGTCGCCGAGCGCAGCGGGCTCGGCCGGGAGCGCGAAGCCCGGGCCGCCGGAGCCCGACTCGCTCGGATCGCCGCCCTGGACGACGAAGTTTCCGACCACGCGGTGGAACTCGAGGCCGTCGTAGAAGCGCTTGCGGGTGAGCGCGACGATCGCGGCGACCGCCCACGGTGCGACATCGGGCCGGAGCGCGATCACGATGTCGCCTCGCGAGGTCGTGACGCGCCAGCGCAGACGCTTTACGGCCAAGGCGGAAATGTCGACCGGCGGTGGACTCGCGGTGAGCGGCTGCTCCGGCGCGGTCTCGCCGAGTGCCTTGAGGCAGGCCGCGCCGGCTTTTGCGCGCACCGGGTCGCCGGTGAGCGCCGCGCGGCAAGCGGTCTGTCCGCCGGGCAGCGCGCGCTTGCCGACCAGCTCGAGGATCGCGGCGCCGAGCTCGGGGTCGCGCTCCGCGGTCGCGCGCGCGAGGACCGCCGCATCGAGCTGCGTATGATCGCCCTGGCCGATCGCTTCGTAGATCGGCCCCGCGGCGTCGACCGCAGCGCTCGCGACCACCGGATCGGGCGCTGCGAGCGCGGCGACCAGCGTGGCGATGGCGGTCTTGTGATCGGCCGCATCGCCGGCCTTCCACAGCGCGGCGAGCGCGCCGAGCCCGGCCGCGCGGACCCGCGGATCGCCGTGCGCGAGCAGGCGGGCGAGCGCGGCGCGGCGGGTCGCCAGCGATCCGGCGTCGGCCGCGATCAGCTGCGCGACCAGCGGCAGGCGCAGGTGATCGGGCAGCGGGCATTGCTCGACGGCGCTGAGCTCGGGGTCCGGCGCGGCCCGCGCGCTCGCCGAAGCGGCCAGGCACGCGATCCAGCCGCGCGTCAGCTCGGGGACGGCGGTGGCGGTGCGCGCACGGCCAGCGAGCTCGCCGAGCGCGGCCTCGACCAGTGGGCGGCGCGCCGCGGTCGCGAGCGTGCGCTCACCCTCGAGGATGACCTGCGCGGCGGTCGGCTCGCCGCGCTCGAGGTCGTTGAACCGGCGCACGATCGCCGCGGCGATCGCGTCCTTGCCGTCGTCGCTGTCGCCCAGCGCGCGCACGGCCTCGACCGCGACCCGCCAGTCGCGATCGAGCAGCAGCTCGTCGAGCCGCGCGCCGGCGTTGCGCGCGTCGGCGACGGCCTTGCGCCGGCCCAGGCCCGCGATCGCCTGCGCGCGGATCTCGGCGACCGGATCGACGATCCGCGCCGCCAGCGCGGTCGCAGCCGCGGGATGCGCCGGCGGCTGGAACTCGCGCGCGAGCGCGTACACCGCGGCGTAGCGCACCGCCGGATCGGGCGATGCCGTCGCGGCGACCAGCGCGGTGCGCGATGGCTCGGTGAGCTCGACCTTGCGGCGGCCATGGCGGCCGAGCGCGAGTCCCGCTTGCTCCCCCAGCTTGGGATCGGTGAGCAGACCGACGAGCCTGGGCTGCGCCGCGGCGGTGCCCGCGCGCCCGAGCGCCTCGACGACGGCCGCGCCGCCGCGCGGCAGCGCCTGCAGCAGCGCATCGGTCGCCCCGAGCTCGCCGTCGTCGAGCGAGGCCGCCACGCCGATCGCGCCGGCCGCAGCCGCGACCACCGTGGAGTCGGTGTCGCCGAGCGCCGCGATCAGCGCGGCGCTCACCGGGGCGCCGCCGGTTGCGCCGATCCGACCCAGGCCGCGC
>DATIPJ010000910.1:0-14306 GCA_035472155.1 Kofleriaceae bacterium | reverse complement strand
CCCGCGCCCGGCGCCCAGCCCGGCCGCGCCGGCGCCGGGGATGCCGCGCACCAGCCCGCCGGGGCCGCCGCCTGCGCCCGCGGCGTTCACGCCGCCGCAGACGTTCACGCCGCCGCAGACGTTCGCGGCGCCCATCTCGGCCACGCCGCAGACGTTCGCGCCGCCCACCCCGCCGCAGAGCTTCGCACCGCCCACGCCGCCGCCCGCGCTTCGTCCGCCGCCCGGACTGCCCGGCGGCGCGCCGATCTTCGGCACCCCGCTGCCCCCCGCGGTCGGCTTCCAGCAGGCGATGGCGGAGTCGATCGACGACCACGGTGGCGCTCGCGCCGTCGAGGTCGCCGCGATGATGGGCGACTCGGTCGTCGCGGTGAAGCACTGCATCGACCCGCGCAGCGGCAAGGTCACGCCGCCGACGTACGCGATGTTCGCGGTCGGCATCGTCACGCTGCTGATGTCGATCTGGGCGTTCAAGGCCTCGGTCGACAACGCCGCGTACAACAAGGGCCGCTACGACTACGAGACCCAGGTGCTCAAGAAGCCCGGCTTCGCGGTGCGCCCGCGCGTGCTGTCGCCCGGCTACGACTGGATGGCGTTCGGCGGCCTCGCGATCTCGCTGGTGACGCTGACCTTGGGCCTCGCGCGCATGCGCAAGGAGCGCCAGAGCCCGCTGTTCCGGATCGGCACCGACCCCGGTGTCGAGTTCGCCACCGAGGGCGCGCCGTCGCCGAGCTTCGCGATGATCGCGGCGGTCGGTGACGACTTCGCGTTCAACTTCGGCCACGGCATGGACGGCGAGATGGTGGTCGGCGGCCAGACGACGCCGCTCGGCGAGCTCGCCGCGCAGGGCCGCACGACGATCTGCCCGATCCCGCCCAATGCGAAGATCCGCGTGCGCACCGGGCGCAACACCACGTTCCTGATCTCGGCGGTCGCGCAGCCGCGGCGCCAGATGATGCCGCTGTTCGCGTCGCTCGAGAGCCGCGTCGCCGCGTACTTCGCCGGCTCACTGGTCGTTCACCTCGGGTTCTGGGCGCTGCTCCAGCAGATCCCCGTCGAGGACAGCGGCGCCAACGTCGACCTGGCCTCGCTCGAGGACACGACCACGCGTACCGCGAGCAGCTCGCAGGATGACCCGCCGCCGCCCGAGCCCGAGGACAAGCCCGACAATGGCCAGGATCAGTCCGGCGGCACGGGCACGGCGATGATGCTCGACGAGGGCAAGATGGGCAAGAAGGACTCGGACCGCGCCGAGGGCCAGTACAAGATGCAGAAGAACCTCGACGACCCGCAGCTCGCGCGCCAGCAGGCGATCGAGCAGGCGCGGACCGCGGGCATCCTGGGCTCGACGGCGCTCAGCCAGGGCGGCGCGTTCGCATCGCTGACCGGCACGGGCGACATCTCGAGCGGCTTCGACGACACCAACATCTACGGCGGCCTGCTCGGCAACGAGGCCGGCGAGATGAACGGCGGCTTCGGCTACGGCCGCTCCGGGTTCGGTCCCGGCGGCGGCGGCACCGGCTGGGGGACGATCGGCACCGGCCGCTACGGCACGATCGGCCACGGTTCGGGCACCGGCCAGGGCTACGGCGTCGGCGGCGGCCGCGGCGGCATGCGCGGGCGAACCGCGTCGGTCCCGACGGTGTCGATCGGCCAGCCCAACGCGCAGGGCGATCTCGATAAGGCGATCATCCGCCGCTACATCAAGCGCAACGTGCAAAAGATCCAGTACTGCTACGAGAAGCAGCTGCTCGCCAAGCCGACGCTGTCGGGCACGGTGCAGGCGCAGTTCTTCATCACGCCCAGTGGCACGGTCGCGTCGTCGACCGGCAGCGGCGTCGACCCCGAGGTCGCCAGCTGCGTCGCCGAGGTGATCAAGAATATCGAGTTCCCCAAGCCCAAAGGCGGCGGCGGCGTGCAGGTGAACTATCCATTCATCTTCCACTCGTCGGGGTCGACATAAGCTTGAGAACTCGCCAGCGGCGTTCTACCGTTCATCGCATGAAGCTCGTCGAGATCATCGCCACCGCCGTGCTCGCAGCCACGGCGCTGGCCTCGGCTGGCTGCCCGAACGAGTCGCGCAACGACTCGATCCGCGCGGCCAACGAAGGCGCGAAGGCGTACGGCCAGAAGCAGTACGACACGGCGATCACCGCCTACAAGCGCGCGACCGAGCGGTGGAACGAGAACCACGTCGCGTGGTACGGGCTCGGCGCTGCGTACTCGGGCAAGCAGGACTGGGTCAACGCGTCGGATGCGATGCAGCACGCGGTCCAGATCGCGCCCGAGCAGGGCATGTATCAGCTCCTGTACGGCTGGTTCCTCTACGAGAAGGCGGTGCGCACCGCCAAGGAGGACCAGGCGCGGCGCGAGAACAAGAAGCCCGAGGAGGTCAACCCCGACCTCACCAACGTCAACTTCGAGAACCCGCTCCAGCACCTCAAGGAAGCGGTCAAGCTCAACCCCGACCTGTGGCGCGCGCATTACTGCATCGGCCGCATCTACCGCGATACCGGCAAGAGCAAGGAGGCCGCCGACGAGCTGACCCGCGCGCTGCAATCGGCGCCGACCGAGCCCGGCCCATGGGTCGCGCTCGCCGAGCTCTATCGCCAGTGGGATTATCCGGATCAGGCGCGCCAGGTCGCCGAGGCCGGCACCGCGGCGGTGCCGGGCAACAGCGAGAAGAGCGACATCTGGTACGAGGTCGGCATGGCCTACGACGACAAGCGCCTCGACGACAAGGCGATCGATGCGTTCTCCAAGGCGCTCGAGGCCAAGCGCGACAACCACAAGGCGAAGTTCCAGCGCGGCCAGGCGTACTACCGCAAGGCGGACTATCCCAACGCCAAGCGCGACCTCGAGGAGTTCGGCAAGGCCGGCGGCACGTCCGTCGAGTTCGCCAAGCAGCAGGCCTCGAAGATGCTGATCGACATCGCCGCGAAGTCGGCGCTGCCGGGCACGACGCCCGCCGAGAAGCAGTCGCCCGAGGACCTCGTCAAGAAGGCGCACGACAAGAAGCGCTAGCTTTGCGCTCGTCGGACGGCCTTATAGAAATGGCTATCGAATCAGCCGGTGTCGGCTGGCTCACGGTGTCCTGACGCAGACGATGCCGGCCGCCCAGATGTGGCGACGGCGCGCACCTCATAGGTGAAACTCGCTCGCAGCGAGCGGGCCGAGGGAGCCGTTCTCGACGAGGCTCCGACGGAGAGCCGCGCGCGAGGACCGTGTGGGATGTTCGATCGCGAGCCCTGGCAAAAACGCGGCCGTGGGTCGCCCCACGGCCCGGTTCACCCGTGATATACAAATCAAAGGTAGAGGGCGGAGTTTTCTATTGAGTTGCGGGAGGATAGACCGCAGATGGATACGCGCACATTGCTTCGGGAACGCCTGCGCCGGTCGCGAGATTGGGCAGTGGCTATCGACGAGCTCGAGAAGGAGCTCGAGGCGTCGGGTTCCAAACCCGAGCAGTCGGAACGTTTGTTCGAGCTCGCAGCGCTCGTCGAAGATGTGATCCCCGAGCGCGATCGCGCGCTCGGTCTGTATCAACGCGCATGGAAGCTCCATCCGGATAACCTCAAGGCACTGTCGCGCGCGCGCGAGGTGTACGGCGAGATCGGCCGCTTCGAGATGGTCGCCAAGCTGGGCGAGATGGAGCTCCGGAGCCCCGCCGCCGCCAACAACCTCCCCGCGATCGTCGGCGAGGCGCTGCTCGACAGCGGGCAGAAGGACAAGGCGCTGCCGATCCTGCAGCGCGCGCTCGAGGTCACCCCCGACTCGGTGCGGGTCAAGGACGCGCTCGCCGCGGTCAGCTACGACCCGGAGTTCTGGGCCGACGAGGTCGACCGCTTGACCGACGAGGCCGAGCGGTTCGACGAGGCGACGTCGGTGCGCATGCTGGTGCGCGCCGCGCGTATCCTGCGGATCGAGGCGCCCGAGGACGCGCGCCTCGAGGAGCTGCTCAAGCGCATCCTCGCCAAGGACCTCGACGAGCCGAGCACCAACTTCCTCTACGAGACGCTGCTGTCGACGACCAACCGGTGGGACGAGCTCGAGGCGCACCACAAGCGCCGGGCCGAGCGCGAGTCCGATCACGGGAAGAAGATCGAGTTTCTACGCACGTTCGCGCTCGAGTGGGTCCAGCGGTTCAAGGACCGCGACCGCGGCGCCAGGTTCTTCGACGCGGCGCTGCGCGCGACGGTGTCGAACGGCGCCGTGCCGATGCGCTCGGTGGTCGCGGCGTTCATGCTGCTCCGCCAGGTCCAGGGCGAGCGCGGCGAGTGGACCCAGCTGCTCGACATCGCCGAGGCGCTGCTCGACCGCCCGACGGAGATCTCGGGCGAGGACAACCTGTACATCGCGATCCAGGCCGGCCAGATCGCGCTCGAGAAGTGCAACGACCTTGCGCGCGCCCGCAAGTTCTTCGCGACCGCCGCCGGGATCGAGCCGCAGCACCCGACGGTGACCGAGTTCGTGAGCTCGGTGGGCCTGGGCGATCAGCGCGCGATGGCCGCGGGCTCGCGCCCGGCCGTGGTGCCACCGCCGCCCGTGGTGCCGCCGCCGCCCGTGGTGGAGGTGCCGGCACCGGCCGCCGCGCCCGTGATCGACGGCGCTGTCGCCGCCGCGCCGATCGCCGTCGCCGCTGCTGTGCCTGCGCCATCGGCGCCCGTGGCCGACGAGAGGCCCGCGGCACACGCGGTCCCGACGCGCTCGGGCAAGACCGTGCCTCCGCCGATGCCGCAGGACCTCGATGGCGCGATGAAGGTCGCCCGGGGCGCCGAGGCGGGCTCCGACCGCGGCGTGCACGCGTGGAAAGAGGTCATCTCCAAGCACCCCAAGGCGCGCGAGCCGCGCCGCGAGCTGGTGCGCGTGCTGCGCGGCGCCCAGTCGTGGGCGCAGCTCGCCGATGCGCTCAAGGACGAGGAGGCCAAGGTCGCCGACGCAGGCGTCGACAAGGCCAACGTGATGCTCGAGCTCGCCGACGTCTACGGCAAGCTCAACAACGACAACCAGGTGATGACCGCGCTGTCGTCGGCGCTGCACCAGGATCCGTCGCGGCTCGAGATCTACGATCGGCTGTGCGCGCTGTACGAGGCCAAGAAGCGCTGGCCGGACCTGGTCAAGGTGCTGCTGGAGAAGGCCGAGCGGGTCGAGCTCGCCGACAAGATCGCGCTCACCCTGCAGGTCGCCAACCTGTACCTCGAGCGGTTCTCCAACCAGGCCGAGGCGATCAAGGCGTTCGAGCGCGTGCTCGAGCTCGATCCCGACAACAAGCAAGCGATCGACCACCTGCTCGCGGTCTACGAGAAGCGCCGCGACTGGGAGAAGCTGATCAAGCTCAAGGAGTCCGAGGTCGACCGCACGCCCGAGGCCGAGCGCGGCGCCAAGGTGATCGAGGTCGCCAAGATGGCGGCGACCAAGGTCAAGAAGCCCGAGATCTGCACGTACTGGTGGGAGAAGGTCCTCGTCCACGAGCCGACCCACGAGGAGGCGCTGTCCGAGCTCTACAAGCTCTACGAGCGCAACAAGGAGTGGGACAAGCTCGCCGACATCTGCAGCCGGCAGGCCGACGCGGCCGCCGATGACAAGCTGCGCGCCGACGCGCTCCAGCGCCTGGGCCTGCTCTACACCGAGAAGGTCGAGAACACCGGCAAGGCGATCGAGGCCTGGCAGCGACTGCTCAAGATCGACGAGAACAACCGGCGCGCGCAGGACGCGCTCAAGAAGCTCTACGTCACCGAGGCGCGGTGGTCCGATCTCGAGGAGTTCTACCGCTCGCGCGGCAAGGTCGACGAGTTCATCCGCGTGCTCGAGCGCGAGGTCGAGGCCGGCAGCGAGAGCCACCGCCTGGCGCTCGCGATGAAGATCGCGGTGCTCTACCGCGACGAGCTGCAGAAGGTCGATCGCGCGATGCGCGCGTTCGAGAAGGTGCTCACGCTCGACGAGAACAACCTGGCCGCCGCCGAGGCGCTGATCCCGCTCTACGAGAGCGGCCGCGATCCGCGCGCGCTGGTCCGCGTGCTCGAGATCCAGCTGCGCGCGACGCCGGCCGAGGACCACCTGACCCGGCAGGACCGGATCAAGCGGCTCGCCCAGTACAACGAGGAGAAGCTGCGCGACAAGGGCGCGGCGTTCGGCTGGTGGCTCAAGGCGTTCGCCGAGGACCACGAGGCCGAGTCGATCCGCGGCGAGCTCGAGCGGCTCGCGGCCGAGACCGGCGGCTGGAACGCGCTGGTCGATGCCTATGCCGCGGCGCTCCCCAAGTTCACTCACCGGATCGACGCGCTGCCGGTCATGGTCGTCATGGCCGGTGTCATCGAGCGCGAGCAGGGCGACGTCGACCGCGCGCTCGAGATGAACCGCCAGATCCTCACGATCGACGAGGGCAACGAGCAGGCGCTCGATGCGCTCGAGCGGCTCTACCTCGGCAAGGGCCAGTTCAGCGACCTGCTCAGCGTCTACGAGAAGAAGCTCGAGCTCACCCACGACGGCGACGCCCGGATCGCGATCCAGTCCAAGATCGGCCAGCTCTACGAGGACGAGATCAAGGACGACAAGAAGGCGATCGCCGCGTACCAGGCGATCCTCGACGCGGCGGGCGACGAGCCCAGCGCGCTGCGCTCGCTCGACCGGGTCTACCAGCGCAACGCGATGTGGCGCCAGCTCGCCGACGTGATCGGCCGCCAGCTCACGATCGTCGGGCCCGAGGACGACAAGCTCGCGCACGTCGAGCTGAAGTACCGGATCGGCCAGCTCCGCGAGCAGCAGCTCGGCGACGGCGCGGGCGCGATCGACGCCTACCGCGACATCCTCGACCTGATGCCGGCGCACGACCGCGCGCGCAAGGCGCTCGAGGCGTACCTGGCGCCGAACACGGCCGGCGCGCTCGGAGGAGACCCTCACAAGCTCACGGTCGCCAGCATCCTCGAGCCGGTCTACGAGCAGCTCGGCGAGTGGGGGCCGCTGATCGGCGTGCACGAGATCCAGCTCGCCGCCGAGCGCGACTCGCTGCGGCGGACCCAGCTCCTCTTGCGCATCGGCGAGCTGTGGCGCACCAAGCTGCTCGACGCCGAGCACGCGTTCGACGCCTACGCCCGCGCGTTCCGCGAGGACCCGTCGGTCGAGGCCGCCAAGAACCAGCTCGAGGCGCTCGCCGCGCTGCTCGACGATGGCTGGGTGCGCCTGGTCAAGCTGTTCGAGGCCGCGCTCGCGACCGGCGCCGACGAGCTCGACCCGGCGCTCGCCCACGAGCTCGCGACCAAGGTCGCCCGGTCCTACGAGGACCGCCTGGGCAACAGCGACAAGGCCGTCGAGCTGTACAAGAAGGCGCTGTCGATCGAGCCCAACGATCTGTCGGCACTGACCGCGCTCGAGTCGATCTTCACGCGCGACGAGAAGTTCCCCGATCTGCTCGACGTCTATCGCCGCCGGGTCGACATCGCCGAGGATCCCGACGAGCGGCTCGAGTTCCTGTTCCGGATCGCGGCGCTCCACGAGGAGATGCTCGGCAGCCAGGACGAGGCGATCGCGACCTACATCGAGATCCTCGGCCAGGCGCCCGACGACATGAAGGCGCTGCGCGCGCTCGATCGGCTGTACGTCGCGCGCGGCGCGTGGCGCGACCTGGGCGACAACATCAGCCGCCAGCTCACGCTGGTCGGCGCGGGCTCGCCCGATGCATCGGCGGCCGACCAGGTCCAGCTGCTGGTCCGGCTCGCCCAGCTGCGCGAGACCCACCTCGGCGAGACCGCCGCCGCGGTCGAGACCTATCGCCAGGTCCTCGAGCTCGAGGACCAGAACCGCGACGCGATCGCCGCCCTCGAGCGCCTGATCGGCGCGTCGTCGGGCGAGCACGAGCTGACGATCGCCAACATCGTCGAGCCGATCTACCGGGCGCGCGGCGAGTGGCACAAGCAGATCGGCGTGTACGAGATCATGGCGCGGCACTCGTTCGATCCGCTGCGCAAGATCGAGCTCTTGCACAAGATCTCCGAGCTGCACGAGATCGGCGGCGATGACGCCGAGGCCGCGTTCGCGACCTTCGCGCGCGCGCTGCGCGAGGACCCGCGCAACGAGACGACGCACCGCCAGCTCGACCGCCTGTCGCGCGGGCTCTCCAAGTGGCCGCAGACCGCCGTGCTCTACGATCAGGTCGCCACCGACGCGCAGGAGGAGGACCTCAAGGTCTCGCTCCTGTTCCGGCGCGCCCAGATCCAGGAGCACGAGCTGCGCGACGACAAGGCCGCGGTCGCGACCTACGAGCGCGTGCTCGGCGCAGCCCCGCAAACGATCGAGGCGGTCAGCGCGATCCAGACGATCCACGAGCGCACCGGCGACTGGCCCAAGCTGGTCGACGCGCTCAAGCGCAAGGCCGAGATCATCGCCGAGGTGCCCGAGCGCAAGGCGCTGCTCTATCGCTCGGCGCAGATCGAAGAGGACGTGCTCAACGACGCCGACGCGGCGATCTCGACCTTCCAGCAGGTGCTGTCGATCGACGACGTCGACCTCACGGCGATGGACGCGCTCGAGCGGCTCTACGTCCGGCTCGCCCGCTGGGAGCCGCTCAAGGACGTCTACGCCAAGAAGGCGGACCTCGCCGAGGACCCCGGCGACAAGAAGCGCATGCTCTACGTGCTCGCCCAGGTCTACGACCGCGAGCTGGGCGACGTCGGCAAGTCGATCGAGACCTACCAGGGCATCCTCGACCTCGACGCCGACGAGCTGCCGGCGATCCAGTCGCTCGATCGGCTCTACGGCCAGGCCGAGCGCTGGTACGACCTGCTCGGCAACCTCGAGCGCCAGGTCGAGCTCGCCGAGGCCACCGGCGAGACCGTCGCGCTCAAGTACCGGATCGGCCACCTCTGGCAGATCCGCCTGGGCGACGTCGCGCGCGCGATCGAGAGCTACCGCGAGGCGCTCGACATGGATCCGCAGCACGCCGAGACGCTGCACGCGCTCGACGGGCTGGTCCACGGCAAGACCGAGCCGGTGATGGCGGCCAAGGTGCTCGAGCCGATCTACGAGACCACCGGCGAGTTCCCCAAGCTCGTCGACGTGCTCGAGGTGATGGTCGCGCACAACGAGGACGCGCTGGCCCGCGTCGACCTCCTGCACCGGATCGCCCGGCTGCACGAGCAGATGATCGGAAACTCGCACGCGTCCTTCGACGCCTATGCGCGCGCGCTGCGCGACGACTCGGGCAACCAGCAGACGCTGGGCCACCTCGAGCGGCTCGCCGAGATCAACAACAGCTTCGACGCGCTCGCCAAGCTCTACGAGGGCCTCGCCGAGCCCACGCTCGACGTGCCGCGCCAGGTCGACCTGCTGTCGCGGCTGGCGCGCGTGCACGAGCAGGAGCTCGCGGACATCCCGCGCGCGATCGCGACGTACCGGCGGATCCTCGACGTCGAGTTCGACAACCGCCCCGCGGTGCTCGCGCTGGATCGGCTGTACAGCGCGACCGCCGCGTGGCCGCAGCTCACAGAGATCCTGCGGCGCGAGATCCAGCTCGCCGAGGGCGACCGCGAGGTCGCTGCGCTGCAGTTCCGCCTCGGCCAGACCCTGCAGAACGAGCTCGGCGACCGCAAGGGCGCCGTCGAGGTCTACCGCGAGATCCTGTCGAGCCAGCCCCAGCACGGGGCGACGCTCGAGGCCCTCGAGCAGATGTTCCACGCCGGCCATCTCCAGATGGAGATCGGCCATGTCGTCGAGCCGCTGTACGAGGCGTCCGGCGAGTACGGCAAGCTGCACGCGATCCACGAGGTCACGCTCGCCAAGCTGTCGGGCAACGACCGCAGCGCGATGTACCAGCGCCTGGCCGAGCTGGCCGAGACCAAGCTCTACGATCAGCCCAAGGCGTTCCACTGGTGGAGCGAGGCGCTGGTCGAGGACCCGCGCTGGGACCACGCGGTCGAAGAGAGCGAGCGGCTCGCCGGCGCGACGTCGGCGTGGGACGACATGGTCGCGGCGTACACCCGCGCCCTCGAGCGCACGCGCGACCGCGACGTCAAGCGCATGACGCTCCTGCGCATGGCGCGCGTGTTCGAGTTCGAGCTGCATGACCCGGCGCGCGCGGTGGAGACGCACCTGCGCGTGCTCGAGCTCGAGGCCCGCGACGCCGACGCGCTCGCGGCGCTCGACCGGCTCTACCTCGGCGCCGGGATGTACGACGACCTCGCCGAGATCCTGCGCCGCCGCATCGAGGTGACCCAGGATCCCGACGAGCAGATCGAGCTCTACTTCCGGCGCGGCGAGATCTTCTCCGACGCGCTCGGCGATCTCGATCAGGCGCTCGCCTGCTACCTGGCGGTGCTCGATCAGGAGAGCCGCAACCGCAAGGCGCTCGAGGCCGTCGAGGCGATCCACTTCCGCCGCGAGGCCTGGCAGAAGCTGTACGAGACGTACGAGAAGCTGATCGACGTCGCCGAGGCCGACGACGAGATGGCCGACATCTACGCCCGGATGGCGCGCATCGCGTCCGACGCGCTGCCCGCGCCGGCGTTCGGCGAGGACAAGGCGATCGAGCTGTGGAACCGCGTGCTCGACATCCGCGGCGAGGACCCGCAAGCGCTGCAGGCGCTCGGCGAGCTGTGCACCCGGCGCGAGCGCTGGGAGGAGCTGGTCGAGATCATCGAGCGCCAGATCGCCGCGACCCAGGGCGAGCGCGACCAGATCGTGCTCTACAAGCAGCTGGGCCGGGTCTGGGAGCACAAGCTGGCGCGCGAGCGCAACGCCCTCGACGCCTGGCTCGCCGCCGACCGGCTCGATGGCAACGACCTCGAGACCCTGCGCTCGCTGGCGCGGCTGTACCGCTCGACGCAGTCGTGGGACGAGCTGTCGCAGACCCTGCGCCGGATCATCGAGGTCGGTCAGACGATCGACGCGATCGACGAGAGCGAGACCATCGAGCTGTACGCCCAGCTCGGTCAGCTCGAGGGCGATGTGCTGGGGCGGGTCGACGATGCCGTCGACGCCTGGCGCCGCGTGATCGCGATCGACCCGAGCGACTTCCGCGCGCTCGGCGCGCTCGAGGGGCTGTTCATCCGCGAGGGCCGCTGGGAGGAGGCGATCGACGTCCTCGAGAAGCGCGCGCTGGTGCTCGACGACGAGCTGCAGCGCCGCGAGACCTTGCTGCAAGCCGCCGCGACCTGGGAGGAGAAGGTCGAGGACCTCACCCGCGCCGCCGCGGTCTACGAGCGCGTGCGCGCCTCGGATCCGTCGAACGTCACCGCGAGCGACCGGCTCGACGCGATCTACACGCAGCAGTACAAGTGGGCCGAGCTGGTCGAGGTCCTCCTCGAGCGCAGCGAGCTGCGGCCCAACGTCGAGGAGCAGATCCAGATCCTGAACCGGGTCGCGCGGATCTACGAGTCCGAGATCGGTGATCAGGAGTCGGCGTTCTACGTGTTGCAGGCCGCGTTCAAGCGCGACTACGCGCACGACCAGACCGCCAACGAGCTCGAGCGGCTCGCGACCGCCACCAACCGGTGGCAGGAGCTGCTCGACGAGTACACCAACCGGGTCAACGAGCTCGAGCGCGAGGACCGCGGCTCGGCCGCCGACCTGTGGGTCAAGATCGGTCGCTGGTACGCCGAGCACCTCTCGCACCTCGAGTACGCGATCCACTCGGTGCAGCAGGCGCTGCGCATCGACCCGAGCCACACCGGCGCGCTCGCCGGCATGGCCGAGCTCCAGCGCAAGCGCGGCTCGTGGAGCGAGCTGATCGAGACGCTGACCCGGCACGCCGCCGTCGAGCAGAGCCCGGAGAAGAAGACCGAGCTCTACATCCAGCTCGCCGAGCTGCTCGAGCGCCAGATGCAGGACCTGGGCGGCGCGATCCACGCCTACCAGCAGGCCGTCGTCTACGACCCGACGTCGCGCAACGCGCTCGCCGCGCTCGATCGGCTGTACCGCCGCACCGAGCAGTGGGAGCCGCTGATCGACGTGCTGTCGCGGCGCGCGGAGCTCGAGACCGACGACGCCGCGATCGTCAAGCTGCGGCTCGAGATCGGCCAGATCTGGGATCTTCGGCTGTTTGACGCCGGCCAGGCGATCAACGCCTACCAGGCGGTGCTCCACGTCGACCCGATCAACCTGACGGCGCTGCGCGCCCTCGAGCAGCTCTACGAGAAGACCGGCCAGTCCGAGCGGTATCTGGAGGTCCTCGAGGCCCAGCTCGACGCCTCGCCGTCCGACGCCGAGCAGATCGCGCTCTACGAGCGCATGGCCGCCGCCTGGGAGGAGCGGTTCGGCAAGCTCGACCGCGCCGCCGAGTCGCTCGAGAAGATCGTCGCGCTCGACAACCGCAACTACAGCGCCTATCGCGAGCTCGCCCGGCTCTACCAGCAGGCCGGCAAGTGGGAGGCGCTCGTCGAGACCTACCGCAACCACATCATGTCGACCGGCGACGTGCAGACGCGCGTCGACCTCTACGTCGCCATGGGCGTGACGTACGACCAGAACCTGTCCGACGTCGACCGCGCGATCGAGGCGTACACCGACGTGCTGCAGTTCGATCCCGATGAGCAGCGCGCGCTCGACGCCCTCGGCCGCCTGTACGAGAAGATCAGCGAGTGGGACCGCGCCGTCGATATGATGGCCCACCTCACCACGCTGACCGCGGAGCCGCGCAAGCAGGTCGACCTGTACTGGCGCATGGGCCGCATCCAGTACGGCCAGCTCGCCGACGCCGACGCCGCCGAGGCAAACCTCCTGCGCGGCCTCGCGATCGACCCAGGCCACGTTCCGACGATGGAGGCCCTCACCAAGCAGTACAGCGACCGCGGCGATTGGCTCAAGGCCGCCCAGATGATGGTGCGCGCCGAGAGCTACACCCTGGTCGCCGTCGACAAGGTGCGCCTGTTGTTCGAGTCGGCGCGCATCTACCAGGAGAAGCTGCGCCAGAACGACGCCGCCAAGCAGCTCTACGGCGCCGTCATCGCGCTCGACCCGGAGCATGTCGAGGCGGGCCGTCCGCTCGCCGACCTCTACTTCGAGGCCCAGCAGTGGGCCGAGCTGTCACCGGTGATCGACATGCTGTGCCGCAAGGTCGGCCAGCTCCACGCGGACCCGCACGAGCTCAACGAGCTCTACTACCGCGCGGCCAAGTGCGCCGACGAGCTCGGCGACTTCCAGAAGGCACTCGGGTACTACAAGGCCGCCTACGACATCGACTCGACGTACCTGCCGACCCTCGTCGGCCGCGCCGATTTGCTGTTCAAGATGGCGGACTACGACAGCGCCGGAAAGATCTACCAGACCATCCTGGTCCAGCACCGGGACGGGCAGGGCGAGGCCGACGTGGTCCGGATCTACAACCGGCTCGGCATGGTTCGCCAGGCCCTCGGCGAGCGCAAGAAGGCGCTCAACATGTTCGAGAAGGCGCTCGAGATCGATCCCACGCACCGCGACACCCTCGAGGCCGTGATCGATCTCCAGCAGCAGCAGGGCGACTGGGAGGCCGTGATCCACGCGATGCGCGGCCTCATGGTGACGTCGCAATCGAGGGAGAAGACCCAGCTCCTCGACGGCATCGGCGGCATCTATCACGACAAGCTCGCCAACCCGCAGAAGGCCACCGCCGCCTACCTCGAGGCCCTCGAGACGTCGCCCGAGGACCACCAGCTGCTGCAAAAGGTCCTCGACCTCTACACCGAGACCAAGCAGTGGAAGAAGGCGGTCGAGACCATCGAGCGGTTCATCACCCTCGAGCCCGATCCGCTGCGGCGCGGCGCCTACTACCACGCCGCCGCCACGGTGTGCCGCGACGAGCTCAAGTCGCTCGACGAGGCGGTCGACTACTACAACAAGGCCCTCGACAGCTTCTTCGCCAACCCCGAGCGCATGCCCGAGGCGATGATCCCGCGCGCGCTGCGCTCGTTCGAGGCGATCGACAAGGTCCTGACGACGAAGCGCGACTGGAAGGCGCAGGAGCGCGCCTACCGCGACATGATCAAGCGCCTGCCCAAGGCGGGCTCGGCGACGTTCCACAAGATCCAGGTCGGCCTGTTCGATGGCCTCGGCGAGATCTATCGCTCGCGCCTCAAGCACTACCAGTCCGCCACGCAGGCGTTCGAGATCGCGCAGCAGCTCGATCCGCGCAACGAGATGCGCGGCGACGGCACCGACCGCGCCGAGATCCTCGCCGAGCTGTATCTGGTCGCCGGCCCCGAGTACACCGACAAGGCGGTCGAGCAGCACATGCGGATGCTGCGCAACGAGCCGTTCAAGTACGACTCGTACAAGGCGCTGCGCCGCATCTACATGGACGCGCACCAGTACGACAAGACCTGGTGCGTGTGCAACACGCTCGC
>DATIPJ010000909.1:0-10314 GCA_035472155.1 Kofleriaceae bacterium | reverse complement strand
GCGAGGCCAGCGCGGAGTATTTGGGCGCTGCCCGTGGCGTCAGGTGCGACCCCTCACAAGTCCTCGTCACCACCGGCTCTCAACAGGCGCTGCAACTATGCGCGCGGGTGCTGTTGAATCCAGGCGATCGTATTTGTCTTGAGGAACCAGGCTACCCCGGCGCCCGCGACGCCTTCCGCGCCAGTCACGCGGAGGTAGAGCCGATCCCCCTCGATCACAGCGGTATCGATGTCGAGCGTATGGCCAGACAGGCCAAATCCGCGCGGGCCGTGTATGTGACGCCCTCGCACCAGTATCCGCTCGGCATGATCCTCAGCGCGCCGCGCCGCCTCCAGCTCCTCGACTGGGCGCGGCGCCGCGGCGCCTGGATCTTCGAGGACGATTACGACAGCGAGTGCCGCTACGACACCCAGCCGCTCGCCTCGCTGCACGGCCTCGACCGCGACGCGCGCGTGCTCTACATCGGCACCTTCAGCAAGATCCTGTTCCCTGCGCTGCGCGTGGGCTACCTCGTGATCCCGCATGACCTGATCGCGCGGTTCCGGCGGTTCCGTCAGGCCATGGACGACTTCCCGTCGCCGCTCTACCAGGTCGTGCTCGCCGAGCTGATCCGCGACGGCCACTTCGCGCGCCACCTGCGCCGCATGCGCGCGGTCTACGCCGAGCGCAGGCGAGCGCTCGAGCGTGCGCTGGTCCGCGAGCTGGGCGACGCGACGCGCATCGTCGGTGACCGCGCGGGCATGCACCTCGTCGTCCTGCTGCCGCCGGCCGCTCGCGACCACGACATCGCCGCGCGCGCGGCGCGGCGCGGCCTCTCCGTGCTCCCGCTCTCATCGTGCTACGCCGGACGCCGCACGCGCCCCGGCCTCGTCCTCGGCTACGGCGCGACCAGGCTGTCGGAGATCCCCGACGCCGTGCGCCGCCTCGCGAGCGTCGTGGGCGACGGTCACGCGCCGTCGTCGCGGTGAGCCTCAGCGCACCGCGGTCATCGCGACCCGGTAGATGTCGCCGGTCTTGCCGTTGCCGATGCCGCGGAGCGCGGCGTCGTCGGGCGGATCGTCGAACCGCGGGCCGAACGGGCCGGCGTTGGGGCGGTTGCTGCTGAAGTACAGCCAGCGACCGTCGGGCGAAACGCTCTGGTTGAAGTCGCCCGACGGCGAGTTGATCGGTTCGGGGAGGCGGCGCGCGGCAGTCCAGCGGCCGTCGACGCGCTCGCTGATGTAGAGGTCGTAGCCGCCGAGGCTGTCGGCGCGCCGGAGGCCGCTGAAGATCAGGTAGGACTCGTCGGGGGCGATCCAGGGCTCGACCTCGCGGCCGGCGGTGTTGATCGCGCGGCCGAGGTTCTCGGGCGGCAGGTACGCGTCGCCGGCCTTGCGCGCGACCCACAGATCGTCGCCGCCGCCGCCGCCGGGCAGCTCGGCGCCGAAGTAGAGGTTGCCGTTCGCGGCGACCGCCGGTGACCAGCGATCGGTGATGAGATCGTTGACCGGGGCCGGCAGCCGCTCGGCGTCGCTCCACTCGCCGTCGGGCTGGAGCACGGCGGTCCAGATATCGTGGATCTCGCGCTCGGTGTCGGAAGCAGCGGGCGAGATCGGTCGGTTCGAGATGAAGTACACGCGGCGCCCGTCGGGCGAGATGTGCGGATCCGCGTTGCTCCAGCGCGCGGCGAACCGCGGCTTGACCGGCGCCGACCAGCGGCCGCGCGCGTCGAGGTGCGTCTCGTAGATGTCGTAGTGGGTGAACGTGTCGTCGGCGCGGCAGAACAGCGCGCGCCGCTGGTCGGGCGTGAACGCCACGAAGAAGTCCCACGCGCCGGTGGAGAACACGCCGGCTCCGTAGATCTCGGGCGTGGTCGTGGCCGGCGCGCTCGGGGCCGCGGCGGGTGGCGTGGCGCAGCCGGCGAGCGCAGCTGCGAGAAGCACAGTGATCCTCATGTCGATTGGCTGATAGCATCGAGGCGTGCCACCCGACGTGGGGAAACTTGCTGCGATCGCGCGACCGCGCGCGCACTCGCCGCAATTGCCGGCGCGGCCGTGCGGTTACCACGCGCTCGGCGGCGACGCGACGTTCGTGGCGAACGACTGCGTGTGCGAGGCCGGGATTCGCAGCCCGCGCTCCGACGGCGCGTTCGGCCGCGCCAAGATCGCCGTCATGCTCGACGGCGCGTTTCACATCCGCTCGCAGCGCGGCGGCGTGGTGGTCGGGCCCGGCGCGCTGGCGCTCGGCAACGCGGGCGCCGAGTACGAATTCCGTCACCTCGACGATGGCGGCGATCGCTCGGTGGGCTTCGAGTACGAGCCAGCGATGCTCGACGAGCTGGGCGCGGCCGGCTTTCGCCACCCGTGCGTGCCTGCGTCGGCGGCGTCGGCCCACGCCGTGACGCTGACCCACGAAGCCCTGTGCACGCGCGACCCCGAGGCGGTGCGCGAGGCGGCGCTCGCGGTGGCCGCAGTGGCGATCGCGGCCGCGCGCGACGAGGCCTTGCCCGCAGGCGCGCCGCCGTCGCAGTCGCGGCGGATCGCGCAGGTGCTGCGCTACATCGCAGCGCACCACGCCGACGACTGCTCGCTCGCCACGCTGGCCGCGCAGTCCCGCCTGAGCAGCTTCCACTTCCTGCGCACGTTTCGCGCGGTGACCGGCCAGACGCCGCGCCAGGTGGTGATCGCGACCCGACTGCGCGCCGCGGCGGCGCTCCTGCGCACCACGCGACGGCCGGTGATGCACATCGCGCTCGACGTCGGCTTCGGCGACCTCTCGCACTTCATGGCCAGCTTCGCGCGCGCGTTTGGCATCTCGCCCGGCGGCTATCGCGCGAGCCAGCGCTGATCAACGCACCAGCGCGGCGGCCTTCGCCGCGACCTCGGCGATCGGCACCATCTCGACCTCGCGCGACCCGCGCCGCTTCCACTCGAGCTTGCCCTCGGCGAGGCCGCGCTTGCCGACCGCGATCCGGATCGGCAGGCCGATCAGATCGGCGTCCTTGAACTTCACGCCGGGGCGCTCCTCGCGGTCGTCGTACAGCACGTCGACGCCCGCCGCCGCGAGCGCGGCGCACACGTCCTCGGCCGCGCGCGCGAGCTCGGGCTCCTTGCCCAGTGTGAGCACGGTGGCGTGGTAGGGCGCGATCGACATCGGCCAGATCATGCCGTCGGCGTCGTGGGAAAGCTCGATCGCCGCCGCCATGATGCGCTCGACGCCGATGCCGTAGCTCCCCATGACGATCGGCGTCTCGCTGCCGTCGGCGGTGAGCACGTTGGCGCGCATCGACACCGAGTACTTGGTCCCGAGCTTGAAGATGTGGCCGACCTCGAGCGCCTTGAACACCTCGAGCGTGCCGTCGCAGCGCGGGCAGCCCTCGCCCGACGCGACCGTGCGCAGCTCGGCGAGCTTGCCGTGCGCGAGCAGGTCGCGGCCAACGTCGACCCCGCGGAGGTGGAAGCCGTCCTCGTTGGCGCCCGTGACCATGTTCGTCCGCGCTGCGAGCGACGCGTCGACGAACACCGGCGCGCGGGCGAACGCGACCGCGCCGAGCGAGCCGGCGTGCGCGCCCATCAGGGGCGGAATCTCCCCGGGGTGCGCCGGCCGCAGCACGCCCGCGCCGGTCGCCGACTGCAGCTTGGCCTCGTTGAGCTCGTGGTCGCCGCGCACCACCGCCAGCACGAGCTTGTCGTCGGCGGCGTACACCAGCGTCTTGAGCTGCTGCCGCGCGGGGACCGCGTACGGCGGCTGCTCGAGCGCGTCGATCGTCACCACGCCGGGCGTCGCAAACTTCTCGAGCGCGGGCGGCGCCGCCTCGTCGCGCTCGGCGGGCAGCCGCGACGTCGCGGTCTCGGTGTTGGCCGCATACCCGCAGCCCGCGCACGCCGCGACCAGGTCCTCGCCGGCGTCGGTGCGCACCATGAACTCCTGCGAGCCGGTGCCACCCATCGCGCCCGAGTGCGCCTGCACCGTCACGAACTGAAGGCCGCAGCGCGCGAAGATGATCTCGTACGCGCGGCGCTGCGCGTCGTAGCTGCGGTCGAGGCCGGCGGCGTCGACGTCGAACGAGTACGCGTCCTTCATCGTGAACTGGCGCACGCGCAGAAGGCCCGACTTGGGCCGCGGCTCGTCGCGAAACTTGGTCTGGATCTGGTACCAGACCTGCGGCAGCTGGCGGTAGCTGCGGACCTCGTCGCGCGCGATCGCCGTGAAGATCTCCTCGTGCGTCATGCCGAGGCAGTACTCGGCGTGCTTGCGGTCGCGCAGCCGGAACATGTTGTCGCCCATCACCTCCCAGCGGCCCGACTCCTTCCAGATCTCGGCCGGGTGCAGCGCCGGCAGGTAGAACTCCTGCGCACCGAGCGCCGACATCTCCTCGCGGATGATCTGCTCGATGCGGGTCAGCGTGCGCTTCGCGAGCGGCAGGTAGTCATAGATGCCGGCGCCGAGCTGGCGAATGAAACCTGCGCGGACGAGCAGCTTGTGCGAAACCACCTGAGCATCCGCCGGCGCCTCCTTGAGCGTGGGAATGAACAGGCGGCTGAACCGGGAGACCGTCGACATGGGCGCGCGTTATACCGCATGCAATCCGCGGCAGTCGCGGTCATGCTCTGCGCGGAGGAACCCATGACCTTCCGGCCCGATCCGTCGTTCTATCCGTCGCCGCGGCTGGCGCAGGAGGCGCCGCGCGAGAAGCTGGCCTATGTCGCGGCCATCGATCCCAAGGGCGCACTGGGCGCACCCGGCGCCGAGCCCGATGGCCTCGCCGTCGTCGACCTCGACCCGAGCTCGTCGACGTACAGCAAGCTGATCTCGCTCGCCGAGCTGCCGCACGTCGGCGACGAGCTCCATCACTTCGGATGGAACGCGTGCAGCGCGTCGCTGTGCCCGTGGGCGCCCAATCCGCACGTCGAGCGGCGCTACCTGCTGGTGCCCGGCCTGCGCTCGTCGCGGATCTACGTGTTCGACACCAAGGACAACCCGCGCAAGCCGACCATCGTCAAGACGATCGAGGCCAAGGAGATCGCGCATCGCGCCGGCTACTCGCGCCCGCACACCATCCACTGCGGCCCCGACGGGCTCTACGTCAACGCGCTCGGCAACCCCGACGGCGATGGCCCGGGCGGCATCTTCATCCTCGACTGCGAGAGCTTCGACGTGCGCGGCCGCTGGGAGGTCGACCGCGGCCCGCAGCAGCTCGCCTACGACTTCTGGTGGCACCTCGGCTACGACACGCTGCTGACCAGCGAGTGGGGCACGCCCAAGATGGTCGAGGGCGGCGTCGTCCCCGAGCTCCTGCTCGGCAAGAAGTACGGCCATCGCCTCCACGTCTGGGACCTGCGCCGCCGCCGCCACGTGCAGGTGCTCGATCTGGGCGACGAGCACCAGATGGCGCTCGAGCTGCGGCCGGCCCACGACCCGACCAAGGCCTACGGCTTCCTCGGCGTCGTGGTCAGTGTCGCCGACCTGTCGGCGTCGATCTGGACCTGGTACCGCGACGGCGAGCGCTGGGCCGTCGAGAAGACGATCACCATCCCCGCGGTGGCCGCCGATCCGGCCAAGCTACCGCCGCTGCTCAAGGGCTTCGGCGCCGTGCCGCCGCTCATCACCGACATCAACCTCTCGCTCGACGATCGCTACCTCTACGTGTCGTGCCGGGGCACCGGCGAGCTCAAGCAGTACGACGTGTCCAACCCGCGCGCGCCGCGCGAGGTCGGCTCGGTGCGCATCGGCGGCATCGTCGATCGCACGGCGCACCCGGCGAGCGGCCCGCTCACCGGCGGCCCGCAGATGGTGGAGATCAGCCGCGACGGCAAGCGCGTCTACCTCACCAGCTCGCTCTACGCGGCGTGGGACGAGCAGTTCTATCCCGAGGGCGTCGCCGGCTGGATGACCAAGCTCGACGTCGCGCCGGGCGGCGGCATCGCGATCGACCCCGCGTTCTACCTCGACTTCGGCCACCGCCGGCCGCACCAGGTGCGGCTCGAGGGCGGCGACGCCTCCTCGGACTCCTACTGCTACCCGTGACCTGGCCCTGGATCACGCTGATCGCGCTCGGCGCGTGGCACGGCTGCAACCCGGGCATGGGCTGGCTATTCGCGGTCTCGCGCGGCCTCCAGGACCGGCGCGGCCGCTCGGTGCTCGACGCGCTGCCGCCGATCGCGCTCGGTCACGCACTCGCGATCGCCGTCGCGCTCGCGGTGATCGCCGTCGGGCGCGCCAGCTTGCCGCTCGGCGCGCTGCGCTGGGCGACGGCGGCCGTGCTCATCGCCTTCGGCATCTCGCGCCTGTTCCGCCACCGCCACCCGCGCTGGGTCGGCATGCGCGTCGGCTTCCGCGACCTCACGCTGTGGTCCTTCCTCATGGCCACCGCGCACGGCGCAGGCCTCATGCTGCTGCCGCTGTTCGTCGTCGATGCCGCACGCCCGTCGTGCCACGTCGACGCCGGCATCGCGCTCGCCGGGCCGATCGACTACGCGGCCGCGACCCTGGTCCACACGCTCGCCATGCTCGTCACCACCGGCGTCATCGCGCTCGTCGTCTACCACAAGCTCGGCGTCGCGATCCTGCGCCGCGCCTGGTTCAACCTCGACGGTCTCTGGGCGATCGCGCTGATCGCCGCCGGCCTGTTCGCCGCGCTCGCCTGATCAGCTGCTGCGCATGCCGGCGGGCGAGTGCGTGCCCGGGCGGGTCATCACGATCTGATAGAGCTGCTGCGAGCGCGAGCGGAACGCGCCGGCGCAGGACAGGAGGTAGTACTTCCAGCGCCGGTAGAAGCGATCGCCGTAGCGCGCGCGCAGCTGCGGCCACGCGGCGTCGAACTTGTGGAACCACTCCATGAGCGTGCGGTCGTAGTGCTCGCCGATGTTGTGGATGTCCTCGGCGATGAACACGCCCTCCATCGCGGCGGTCAGGCGCGCCAGCGTGGGCAGCACGGAGTTGGGGAAGATGTACTTGTCGAACCACGGCTCGATGTGCGTGCGCGGCAGGTTGCCGGCGATCGTGTGGACGAACGCGACGCCGCCGGGGGCGAGCAGGCGGTCGACCAGCTCGAAGTAGCCGCGGTAGTTCTTCCAGCCCACGTGCTCCATGAGGCCGATCGAGACGACGGCGTCATAGGTGCCAGTGGCATTGCGGTAGTCGTCCAGCCGGATGTCGATCGGCAGGTGAGGGTAGTGGTCCTTCGCCCAGCGGACCTGCTCCTGCGAGACCGTGAAGCCGGTGACGGTGACGCGGTAGCGCTCGGCGGCAAACGCCGCGAAGCCGCCCCACCCGCAGCCCAGATCGAGGACGCGCATGCCCGGCTGGAGGCCGACCTTCTTGCACACCAGGTCGAGCTTGGCGTCCTGGGCCTCGTCGAGCGTGTTGGCGTTTTTCCAGTAGGCGCAGGTGTAGAGCAGCCGGCCGCCGAGCATCGCCTCGTAGAGGTCATTGCCGATGTCGTAGTGGTGCTGGCCATTGCCGAACGAGCGCGTGACCGACTGTAGATTGAGCAGGCGCGCGCGCACGGTGTGGGCGATGAGCATCCAGTTGTCGCGCATCGCCTCGGTGAAGTTGATGCGCAGGATGCGATCGATGAACTGGTCGAGCTCGGGGACGTCCCACCAGCCGTCCTCGTAGGATTCGCCCGCGCCGAGGGTGCCGTCGCGCAGGATGCGGGACCACACGCGCTCGTCGTGGATCTGGAGGTCCCAGGGCTGGCTACCGCCGATGGTGATGCCCGCGCTGGCGAGCAGGTCGCGGAATGCGTCGGCGGAGCGAGCGGGGTTGAGGGTCGAGAGCAGCTTCTGGGTCGCGCTGGCCATGGGTCACTCTCCATTGCCGAGAACGAAGTCGAGGAGCCGAGGAGCTGGCAACTTCGCTCCCGAGAACATCCATGCAAAGCCGCGCGCGATCGTGGCGTTGGTCAGCGCGGCGCCGGGGGTGACAGAGGGGGGATCGGCCGGGTGGCTGCCGGCGGGGTGGCCGTTGCCGGTCGCGCCGTTGGGCTCGGGCTCCAGCTCGGTGGGCGCGATGGCGGCCGTGCGCGCGAGGCTGGCGAGGGCGGGGATCTTGTCGCGCAGCTTGCGCACGAGGTTGAGCGCGGCGTGGACGCGGCGGTAGTCGGCGAGGATCGGGTCGCGGCGCAGGCGGGTGGGGTAGCTCGCCGGTTCGTTGGCGAGGATCGCCTCGGCGCAGCGCCGGCCCGAGAGCACGGCGGGGAGGATGCCCTCGGCGGTGATCGGATGGGCGAGGCCGAGCGAGTCGCCGATGAGGAACGCGTGATCGCGATAGGCGGCGTCGAGGTGCACCGGCTCGAACAGGAAGTACGAGTGGCCCTTCATGTGCTCGAGCTGCGGCGCGGCCTCGGCCGGCAGATGGCCGGCGACGCGCAGGTGGTCGTGGGTGCGGCGCCACCCGTCGCGGGCTTCGGTGGCGTCGAGCGTGCCGCAGCCGACGTTGATCCAGTCGGACTTGGGCACGTTCCAGCCATAGCCGCCCACGTCGTCGAGCAGGTACAGCTCGGGCTCGCCGTCCTGGCCCACGCGGGTGCGCGCGACCGCGGCGGCGTCGACCTGGAGCTCGAGCTCCTGCGCGCCGACCGCGCGGCGCGGGCGGGCCGGCCCCAGCAGGCGCGCGACCGGGCAGTGCGTGCCGCCGGCGCCGACGAGCATGCGCGCACGCAGCCCGCCGACCGACCACAGCCCGTCGGCGCCACGCTCGATCTGCTTGACCGACACGCCGAGGTGGAGGTCGGCGCCGCTCATGCGCAGGAGGTAGTCGTCGAGCTCGTAGCGCCGGATGAACCAGCCGTGGCACGGGATCGCGTAGTCCCGGCCGCGGTAGTGGACGTGGCAGGTCTTCCACTCCCAGAGCCCGCGCGGATAGCTCGATGGCGCCAGGCCCAGGACGTCCCAGATCCCGGGCGACAGCCAGCCGCCGCACAGCTTGACCCGGGGGAACTCGGCGCGGTCGACCACCGCGACGCGCGCGCCCCCGGCGACGAGCAGGCGGGCGCACGTGCTGCCGGCGGGGCCGCCCCCGACGACAAGGACATCATAAGGCCCGGGGGGCGGTCCGGCGGACACCGACATCGCGCTGGGACCCTACCAGATCACAGCTCGGCCGTTGTGCCTCCGTGTGCCGCCGCGCACCGAAAACGCCTGACGGCAAGCCGACGCTTGTCAGCTTGCCGCCGTTACTACGTACGATCTACCGAGGATCGACTGGTGATTACAGCTCGCAGTGCGAGGCGCCGGTGTCGCTGCCGTCCTTCACGAGGGCGTCGGCGGTGCCGGACGAGGTGCCCGCGGTGTTCGACGAGTCGTTGAAGCCGTCGCACTCGATCGTGGTGTCGGCCGCGGCCGGGCCGTCGGTCGAGTCGAGGAAGTCATCCCCGTCGCCGCCGTACAGGATGTCGGTGCCCGCGCCGCCGACGAGCATGTCGTTGCCGGTGCCGCCGTACAGCGAGTCGTTGCCGCCGTCGCCGTAGAGCGCGTCGTTGCCCGCAGCGCCCTCGATGACGTCGTTGCCGAGGCCGCCGTGGATGATGTTCGCGCTCGAGCTGCCGCGGAGGAAGTCGTTGCCGCTGCCACCGGTCAGGTTCTCGATGTCCGCGGCGATCGAGTCGTTCTCGCCGGTCTGGCCGTTCTGACCCACCGCCCAGAGCGAGGCCGCGGTGAGCGAGACCTTGACCTGGACCGAGCGGTCTGCGTAGGTGACGGTATCGATGCCGGCGCCGCCGACGAGGGTGTCGTCGCCCAGGCCGCCCATCAGCGTGTCGTTGCCGGTGCCGCCGTCGATCGAGTCGTTGTGCGAGCTGCCGGTGATGGTGTCGTCGCCCTCGTTGCCCTTGATGGTGCACAGGACCGTCGGGGTCGACGCCTGGTTCGAGCACTGCGCGTAGAGCGCCGAGATGGTGTCGCTGCTCTTGCCGCCGAACACGATCTCGACGTCATCGCCGACCGTGTCGCCCTCGGAGACCGCGCCGTCATCCTGGATGCCGGGCAGCACAGCCATGTTTGGGTTTGCACACCAACCTACGACGAGCTGCATTGCAGCATGGAAATAGGCAGCCGTGCAGGCCGTTCGCTTTCGCTATGATCGGCGCTTTGGTTTGGGAGAGCTGCCGATGAATGTCCTGAGCAGGATGCTGCGCCACAAGTCCGTCGAGCAATTGCAGTCGGAAGCGGGCCGGCGTGGGGATTTTCGCCGTGTGCTGGGTTTGTGGCAGCTCACCGCGATCGGTATTGGCGGCATCATCGGCGTCGGCATCTTCGTGCTGGCGGGACAGCAGGCGGCGGCGAATGCGGGGCCTGCGGTGGCGCTCAGCTTCATCATTGCCGGCTTCGGCAG
>DATIPJ010000908.1:0-9566 GCA_035472155.1 Kofleriaceae bacterium | reverse complement strand
GCGACACCAAGACCTCGAAGAGCGGCCGCCGCTCGTCGACCGACACCGCGACGACGGAGACCCAGAGCACCCGCACTGCGGTCGCGTGGCGCGTGCACTATGCGTGCGGCGGTGCCGCGGTCGGCGCGGGTGGACCACCTCCGGGCGAGCCGCCTCCGGGCGAGCCGCCGCCTCCGGGCGCCGCTCCCCCGCCGCCCCCGCCGCGCTAGCGCACGGTGAGCAGCCGCGTATCCTCGGGTGCTGCGTCGGCGATCTGATCGACCGCGCTCTGCGCGAACCGGCGCGCCGCGGCCGCCGTGCGCGGCCCGAAGCCGTGGTCGAGGCACCACTGTGCATGGCTCGCCAGCAGCGCGAGCGAGAGACTGCGGCCGAGCGTCATCGAGAGCCGCCGCGCGCCGGCCTCGAGCCGATCGCCTTGCGGCATCACCTCGCGCGCCCATGCGGTCGCGTGGCGCATCGCACCGCGCGCGACCTCGACGGGGCGCGCCAGGCCCGGATCGGTCACCGTCGCGAGGTTGCGCTCGAGCTCACCGTGCAGCGCCTCGAGCGCACCGCCCTTGCCGAGCCCGCGCAGCGTGTCGAGCGAGAGCACGTTGGTCGTGCCCTCCCAGATCGGCAGCACCTGCGCATCGGCGAGCACGCGCGGCAGCCCGGTGTCCTCGATGTAGCCCGCGCCGCCGCACGCCTCGATCGCCTCCGACGTCACCGCGACCGCCTGCTTGCCGGTGACGAGCTTTGCGATCGGGATCACCACGCGCGATAGCCGCTCGCGCAGCTCGCGCTCCGTCTCGTCGGGGCCGGTATGCTCGAGCTGGCCGAGCAGCTCGACCGAGCGGAACGCCAGGCAGAACGCCGCGGCGTACTCGGCCTCGAGCGCGGCCAGCGTGTCGATGTGCAGCGGCTTGTCGATGAGCAGCGCCCCGAACGCCGTCCGCCGCCGCGCATAATCGCCCGCGAGCGCGAGGCCGCGCCGCATCGCGCTGGTCGCACACACCGCGTTCCACGTGCGCGTGACGCTCAGCATCGGCGTGATCGCGCGGACACCCTCGGCGGGCGCACCGACCAGCGTCGCCGGCGCGCCGTCGAGCGTGAGCTCCGCGGTCGGGACCTTGCGCGTCCCGAGCTTGTCCTTGAGCCGGTTGACCTGGATGTTGCGCAGCCGGCCGCTGGCATCGCGCAGCTCGACGAGGAACAGCGCGAGCCCGCGGCTGCCGTCGGGGTTGCCCTCGGGCCGCGCGAGCGCCAGCGCCATCTCGCTCGTCGTTGCCGACGTGAACCACTTGGTGCCGTACAGCCGCCAGATGTCGCCGTCGCGCCGCGCGATCGTCTCGGTCTGCGAGACGTCCGAGCCGCCGGTGCGCTCGGTCATCCACTGCCCGCTCGTCCACATCGTCGCCGGATCGCGGCTGATCAGCCGAGGCACGTAGCTATCGATCAGCGCCTGGTTGCCGCTCGCCAGCAGCGTGCGCGCCGCGCCGTCGGTCATCGCGAGCGGGCACGAGTACACATCGAGCGAGGGCGCGAGCACGTGCACGATCGCGAACTGATGGGTGCGCGCGTGCGCGCCGAACCGGCGGTCGTAGCCGGCGGCGACCATGCCGACGCGCGCCGCGAGCCCCTGCGCCTCGCGCCACAGCGGCGAGACCTCGATCTTGTCGATCCGATGGCCCCATGCGTCCCACTGGGTGAGCACCGGCTCGTGGTTGCGGTCGGCGAGCTGCTTGGCGTGATACTCGACCGCCACGTCGCCGATCGCGCGCAACTCGCCCGCGACCTCGGGGCAGAACCGCGCGATCCACGACACCAGCATCGGATCGTCGTCGAACTGGTTGCCGAGGCGAGGTGGCTCTTGAAAGAACGCCATAGCGAACGTTACTTCGTTTGGGTCCGGGTTGCCCCCGCAATCCTCTCCATCGCCCCTGCCAGCTCGAAGTCCTTGGCCGAGATGCCGCCCGCGTCGTGCGTGGTGAGGTCGACTCGGACGGTGCTCCACACGTTGAACCACTCGGGGTGATGGTTCATGCGCTCGGCGACCAGCGCGACGCTCGCCATGAAGCCGAACGCCTCGACGAAGTCGCCGAACTTGTACTCGCGATGGAGCTTTCCGTTCTCGAGGGTCCAGCCCGCGATCTCCGCCAGTCGCCGGGTGACCTCGCCTGCATCGAGCTTTGGGGTTGCCATGCGACGGGTATACCGCGACCGCGCAGGTCACACCCGCGACGTGCGACCATCGCCGGCGGTGAACCTCCTGCTCGTCGAAGCCGCCGAGCTCGCTGGCGATGGCACGTGCACGCTGGCCGACCGCCGCGCCGCCCACCTGCGCACGGTGCTCGGCGCCGAGGTCGGCGACCGCGTGCGCGCCGGCGTCGTGGGCGGCGGCGTGGGCAGCGCCGAGGTCCTGTCCGACGACGGCGCAGCGATCACCGTGCGCCTCGCGATCACCGATCCGGCGCCCGCACCGATGCCGATCGAGCTCGTGCTCGCGGTCCCGCGCCCCAAGGTGCTGACCCGCGTCGTCGAGGCCGCCGCCGCGTTCGGCGTCCTGCGCCTCGATCTCACCAATGCGTGGCGGGTCGACAAGAGTTACCTGCGGTCGCCGCGCCTCGCGCCGGAGGCCCTCGCGCTCGCCGCCCGGCTCGGGGCCGAGCAGGGAGCGACCACCCACCTGCCCCCGATCGCCGTGCACGAGCGCCTGATGGCACTGCTGGACGCGCGCTGGCCCGGGCCACCCGCGGTCAAGCTGGTGGCGCACCCCGGCGGCCCGCCGCTCGAGGCCGCGGTCCCCCCCGGAGCCGCACCGATCGCGCTGGCGATCGGCCCCGAGGGCGGCTGGATCGCTCGCGAGGTCGAGACCTTCGCCGCCCGCGGCTTCGCGCCGGTGTCGCTCGGCACGCCGATCTTGCACGTCGAGACCGCCGTTGCCGCGGCCCTCGGTCAGCTGATGATGCTCCATCGACGCACCGGCCGCTGCGCACCCTGAGCGAGATCTTCCGACAGCGACGGCCTCGCGCCGCACTGTCGCGGTTGCCGTCGGGTTGCGAGTGGCGCGGTGCGCTGAATGAATCGAAGCCGCGGCCGAACCTGTGCGCGGTAGCCACACCATGCCGATCGAACGCCAGGCCGCTACGTGAAGCACAAACCTACGGCACGGTGATGGCCAACCAGACCACCTCGGCCGTGGCGTTCTCCGATCGCGAGACCGCGCGCGAGGTGCTGCGCTCGATCCACGCCGATGGCGATGTCGCGGGCGTCGTGCTCTACGGCGAGGGCGGCATCGAGCTGTACAAGCGCGGCGATAGCACGCTACCGGCCGGCACCCCCGCATCGGTGGCGCCGCGCGTGATCGATACGGGCGCTCGGCTCGCTGCAGTCACCCCGGTGACCTCGCTCGAAGGCCCGCGCGGCGTGCTCGTGATCGAGCTGTCGAAGCGCTCGCTCGAGACCGCGCGCAGCCACGTCCGCTGGCTCGCGTTCGTCACCGGCAGTGCCGCGCTGCTGCGGCTCGATGTTCCAGAAGGTCGGCATCGCGAACCCGTGGCCGAACCAGAGCGATGTCGGCCGCTACGAGGTCACCAAGCTCGCGTCGGATCGCATGCTGTTCAAGGTCCCGAGCCTGCGCGATGTCACCAAGACCGCGCCGTACTTCCACGACGGCTCGGCCAGGACGCTCGACGAGGCCGTCCGCATGATGGCGCGCCACCAGATCGGCGAGGAGCTCACCGACGACGACGTGGCATCGATCACCGCGTGGCTCGGCGCGTTCACCGGCGAGCTGCCGGGCGCGTACATCCAGGCGCCCAAGCTCCCGACCGACTGATCGTCGCGCTCACGGGCGGTGGATCGCGTCGAGCGCGTCGAGCATCGCGCGCAGGTCCTGCTTCATGTCCTCGGTCAGCACCACGTCCTCGTAGTCCGCGCCGGCCTCGAAGCGCAGCAGCGCATCCCGCGCCTCGGCGGCGCGCATCACCACGCGCGCCAGCTCACGGGTGAGCGGCAGCGTCGCGATCTCCCAGCCGTCGTCATCGTCGAAATCGATCCGCGGCGACGACCAGCGCACGCCATCGGCGATCAGCGTCAGGCGCTCGGCGCGCACCGGCGGCCCATGGTAGGCGGCGCGCAGCGCGAGCTCGCAGCTGTTGCGCTCGAGCGCGCCGACCAGCCCCAGGGACGACTGCGCAGGCGCCGTGCGATCGGCGCGCGGCGTCTGGAACTCGACCCGGCCCGATGGCCCGCCGGTGCAAGCCGTGCTGTACAGCGAGAGCGCCTCGCCGAGCACGTCGCGCGCGGTCTCGGGCTGGCCCTGCACGAACTCGCGCACGCACGGCGACCAGAAGTCGCTCTTCTTGTTCGAGACGTCGAGCATCGTCGGCAGCCGCAGCCACCGATCGACCGACACCGGGTCGCCCTGCGCCTGCGGATCGATCATCCACACGTCGCGCAGCACCGGACCGACCGTCAGCGGGCCCGGCCGCGGGATCAGCCGGCGCCCGTTCCCCGGCGGCCTGGCCGGCGTGCGCGAGGGCTCGGAGGGCGGCTCGGCAATCGCCGGATCCTCGAGCGCGTGTGGCACGGATGCACTGCTCGCCACCGGCACGCTCGGGGCCGGCGCCGCGCCACCGCATCCGCACAGGCTCGGCGACGCGAGCGGGATCGCGAACAGGGCCGTGAACGACTGCACGAGCACCGAGCGCACGGCTAGAGAGTAGCGCTCAGCCCGGCGCGATCAAGCACGCATCGCCGAGCTCGTGGCTCGACAGCCCGCGCTGCGCAGCGAGCTCGATCGCCGCGCGCAGACGCCCCTCCGGCGCGAACGCCGTGAGCAGCTCGAAGTGACTCTCGCCGGGCACATGGAGCCCGCTGACCAGCCCCGACACGATGCGCGGCCGGTAGGTGGCGTCGAGCCGCAGGGTCGCCGTGCCCGAGCCGGCGTGCAGCGGCGGGCTCGCGATTTCACCGGTGTTTGCCGCCGCTTCGAGCGCGCGCACCACGGTGGTACCGATCGCGATGATCCGCCCACCTCGCGCGCGCGTGGCCGCGACCGCGTCGACGGTGCGCCGCGGGATCTCGTAGCGCTCGGGCCACGGCAGCGCGCGATCGAGCGCGTCGTCGCCCGTCGACGACAGGCCCGCCGCGTGGGTCAGCGACGCGACCTCGATCCGCGCGCGGCGCAGCCCGAACACGGTCTCCCACAGCAGCGGGCGGCCCGCCGACGGCATCTCCGCGGCCCACGGGCGACCGGCGTACGCCGTCTGCACCGACCACAGCGGCATTCGCTCGCTGCGGTGCGCGTACTGCACCGGCGCGCCCGCGGCATACAGCGCCTGCCACAGCGCATCGCCATCGCTGTGCACGACCAGCTCGACCCGCCGGCCCGCGGCGCGCGCGACGGTGGCCGGCATGCCCGCGACGGTCACGCGATCGCCGTCGGTGACCCGCGGCGGCGCCGCGCGATGCTCGGTGCGCGTGCGATGGTCGCCCGGCCCGAGCAACACGCCGAACAGCCGCCCGGCCTCGATCGGCCCCGACAGCCGCAGCTCGAACCCCTCGCCGTGCGCGCTGCGCCCGGGCAGCGAGCCCGGCAGCGTGGCGGCGTCGTTGACCACCACCAGGTCGCCCGCGCGCAGCAGCCGCGGGAGCGCGGTGAACGGCTCGAGCCGCAGCGGTCCGCCGTCGACCACGGCGAGCCGAACCGCATGGCGCGCGACCTCGCCCGCCGCGAGCACGATCTCGCTTGCGAGCGCCGCGCCGCCGCTCGGCGCCTCGCGCGCTCGCGCGCTCGCACCCGTGCGCTGGACCGCGGTCATCATGTGGCCAGCTCCCAGCGCGGCGCGACCAGCCGCGCCCCGGTCGGCGCACGCCCGTCGTCCTCGATCATCTGCGCGATCCGCGCCGCCACGTCGCCCGGCCGCTGCAGCGCCGCGCGGTCGGCCTCCGGGATCGCCGCCGCGTGCATCGCGGTGTCCATCTCGCCGGGGTCGACCGCGAGCACGCGCACGCCGGTGCCCTCGAGCTCCGCGGCGAGGATCCGGCTCAGGTGATCCTGCGCCGCCTTCGACGCGCCGTACGCCCCCCAGCGCGCATACGGCTCGACCGCCGCATCCGAGCTGACGTGGACGATGACACCGGCGCCGCGGATCGCCATCGCGCCTGCCAGCACCTTGGTCAGCCGGAACGGTCCGACGAGGTTGGTCTCGAGCACGGTGGCCAGGTCTTCACACTCGGTGTCGAGCAACAGCCGCAGCGGCGTGGGTCCGAGCGTGCTCGCGTTGTGCACCGCGATCCCGATCTCGCCGACGAGGCCCTGCGCCTGCCCGGCGATGCGATGGATCGCGTCCTTGTCTGCAATGTCGCCCGCGATCGCGTGGGCGTCGCCGCCCTGCGCGCGGATGCCCGCCACCACGTCGCGCAGCGGGCCGGCGTCACGGGCGACCAGCGCGACCCGCGCGCCGCGTGCGGCGAAAAGCTCGGCGAGCGCGCGCCCGAGGCCTCGGCTCGCTCCGGTCACCAGCGCACCCTGTCCTTGAATCTTCATGACTGCCTCCTGCGAACACCCTAGGAAGCCGTGGCCAATCTGTCATCACTCGCGCTATTGTATTGGCAGGAGGTCATCGAACGAGCATGCCGACCCACGATCCGAGCGACCACCTCGCCGACAACGTCAAGGCGCTGCGCACGGCCCGCGGGCTATCGCAGCAGCAGATCGCGCGAGCCGCCGGCGTGCCGCGCGCGACCTGGACCCACCTCGAGTCCGGCGCGGCCAATCCCACGCTCGCCGTGCTGGTCAAGATCGCCAATGCGCTCCAGGTCCGCCTCGACGAGCTGCTCGCTGCGCCCCACCCGCCCGCGCGCCACATCGCCGCCTCCGAGCTGCCGGTGCGCCAGCGCGGCGAGGTCACCGTGCGCAAGCTCCTCCCGGAATCGCTGCCCGGGCTCGACCTCGAGCGCATGGTGCTGCCCGCCGGCGCACGGATGACCGGCGTCCCCCACACCCCGGGCACGCGCGAGTACCTGACCTGCGAGCGCGGCACCGTCGAGCTCGCCGTCGCCGGGGAGCGCTACCGCCTCGCCGAGGGCGACGTCGTCACCTTCCGCGGCGATCAGCGCCACGGCTACCACAACCCCGGCACCAACGTCGCGGTCGCCTACTCCGCGATCGCGTTCGCGCCCGTCGCGTCGTAGCGAGGACCGAGCGCAGCCGATCAGAACTTGTAGGTGAGCCCGGTGTGACCGTAGATGCGGTAGTCGCGCTCCGCCATCGAGCCTGAAAACAGATTCGTGAACAGCGCGCGCTCGGCCTGCTGGAACGGCGCTCCCTCGAGGATGAAGAACGCGCTCCACTGCTGCTGGAACGCGATCTCGCCGATCAGGCTGAGCAGGAAGCGCGCGCCGTTCTCGCGATCGAACCCGGTGGCATCGGTGCCGAGCAGCCGCTTCACGCGCGCCGAGTCTTCCGCCGAGATGTTGCCGCTCTTGAGGTCCTTGCACACCTGGATCGGATCGGTGCCCTCGAGCTCGCCTCGCGAGTTCAGCGCCGGGCAGTGCCGGTCGCTCCAAAACTCGACGTACGCCCTCCCGCTGATCGTGGCGTTCCCGAGCGCGGTCAGCGACACCAGCGCACCGAGGTCCCACGTCACGCCGTTGCGCTTGGAGTCATCGATGAGCTTCGAGCCCCACCACAGGTTGGTGAACCCGCCGAGCGCGAACGGCGCCTGATCGAACAGCGTCAAGCGGCCGCCCAGCCCGAGCTCGGTCCGCGCGAGCATCGTGCGCACCTGGACCGTGGCGTCGAAGCTCATCTGCTTGTTGATCTGCCCGGCGCCCACCGTGATGCGCCCGGTCACGAAGTACGGGTAGCCGATGTCGAGATCCACCGTCGAGCGCCCGCGCGGTAGCGTGCGCGCGCCGAACGACGACAGCCCGCGCTGTTCGGCGGAGACCTCGGCCTCGCTCGGCCCCGCCACCGCGAGCTCGCGCGACAGCGTCTCGGTCTTGCCGCCCTGGATCGTCAGCGTCTGCTCGAACGCCTGGTACCCGGGCGACTCGATCCGGACCACCGTCTCGCCGACCTCGACCTCGGTGTCGAGCGGCGTCCTGCCCGCGGGCAGCCCGTTCACCATCACCGTCGCGTTCGCCGGCGTCGACAGGATGCGCAGCCGGCCGACCGCCTTGAGCTCCGCGGTCACCGTCACCGTCTTGCCCGGGTCGACCTTCACCTTCTGCTCGAACGACTTGTAGCCGTCGAGCCGCACCATCACCGGGTGCTCGCCCGCCGACAACCGCTTCTCCTGCGGCACCTTGCCGAGCTCCGCGCCGTCGACGAACACCAGCGCCTGCGGCACCGTCGAGACCACCTTGAGGACCCCCTGGTCGCCCGTGATCTCGCTGTTGAGATCGAACTTCACGATCTGCGAGCCGCCCGCGGTCACCGTGACGTGCCGCTCGCTGGGCGCAGACCCGGGCGCCTTCACCTGCACGATGTGTTCGCCCGACTTGACGTCCTTGATGTCGACCGGCACCGGCCCCATGTCCGTGCCGTCGATGAACGCCCGCGCCCCCTGCGCATCGCTCAGCACGCGCACCACCCCGACGCCGCCCGCGCCGCCGAGCGACGCGCGCACCTTCACCTGCTGGCTCGCCTTGACCTCGACCGTCTGCTTCCAGCCCTGCCCCGCCCCCTTCTTCACCTCGATCACGTGCAGCCCCTCGATCACGCTGGGGATCACCGCGGGCGTGTTGTCGGGGTGCTTGTTACCGTCGATGTAGACCTCGGCGTCGGGCACGTCGGCGTCGACCACCACCGTGCCGTACTTCGGCTTGGCGATCTCCTTGATCGTCGGCGCGACCGTCTGGACCTGGTTCTCCTTGGTCTCGAGCCACGTCGAGTATGCCTCGAAGCCTTCCTTCTTGATCTCGATCAGGTGCCGCCCGGCCGTCGTCGTGATCACCATCGGCGCCTGGCCCTGCGGCTGGCCGTCGAGCGTGATCGTCGCGCCGAACATGTTCTTGTCCGCGTCGGCGCGCACGTCGATCTTCGGCGGGTCCAGCTTCTTCACGAGCGGGACGAACATCTCCTGCGTCTTTCTGACTTTTGCCACCTTGAGCGGCCGCGACGCCATGTCGTAGCCGGGCGCCTCGAGGATCACCGTGTAGTCCCCGTTGTTGAGCTTGCCCTCCCACGGTGTCACGCCCACCGGCGGACACGCCTTGTCATTGATGTAGACCGCTGCGCCTTGCGGCGCCGAATCGATCTTCACTGCAAACCGGCCGGGCTTGTTCCCCGGACAGTTTGCCTGCGCGTGCGCCAGGCTCGGCACCATGCCGAGCAGCAGCAGCGTCAGCGAGCAGATCCATACGACACGCAGACGAGCAATCGTCATCGGTACCCTCAATGGACGGACGCCAACAGCCTACCAGCAACTCCGAGGGCGGCGCGCGACGGCGTGCGCGTTTTCACACCGGACGGCATGTTCCACGGTCGAATCAAACGGCCGCTACGGCCGGATCACCCGGGCCGCAAGCGCCGCGAGCAGCGCCAGCCCTGCGACGATCCGGTACACCGCGAACCC
>DATIPJ010000907.1:0-8556 GCA_035472155.1 Kofleriaceae bacterium | reverse complement strand
GCACGGTCGGCTTGGCGGACACCGGCGCCTGCGGGGAGCCCGCGCGGCGCGGCGGCCCGAGCCCCGCGGGCACCGGCACGCCGCCCGAGCGCTCCTTGGGCAGGCCTTCGATCGGGATCCGCGTGCTCACCTTCTTGTGCTGCGCATACTGCCCCGGGCGCTCGCCCGGCGGCAGCTCGGCCGACGGCGGCGCCGGCGAGTACACCTCGACCGCCTCGGACTCGCGACGGCTGCGATCGTCGGACACCAGCGGACGCGACACGACCTGGGGCGGCGTCATCGCCGGCTTGCCCAGCGGTCGCGAGATCGGCCGCGCCGGCGGCAGCGCGGCGGCGTTGATCGACTGGCGGTCGCCGAGGCGGCGCGAGTCGGTTGCCGGCAGCGGCGGGATCGACGGGCTCGACGGCCGGATCGGCGCCGGGATGCCGTCGCTGATCGTCGAGGCGCGCTTGGCCTCCTCGCTGACCACGCCGTGCGGCAGCTTGCCGTGATCGTCGATCGTCGGCCGCAAATTCTCGAACGCCAGCCGCGCCTCGTTCTCACGGGGGGACTCGAGGATCTGGCGACGCGTCGCGGGCATGCCGTCCTGGCCGTCGTCGACCTCCACCTGGATCTCGATCTCGGGCGACAGGTCGATCTCCGGCGACGAATCGAACGCCGGCGGCTCGGTCTTGAGCGTGGTGTCGACGGAGGCGGGCTTGCTGTGGGCAAACGGCAGCGCCGGCCGCGGCCTCGAGGGCGTGGGCGTCGGCGCACGCGAGTACACCGGTGCCGGTGGCACCGTCCCCGCTGGCGTCGCTGCCGCCGACGTCGCTCCCGCCTGCGTCGCCGCCGCCGGTGGCAACGTCGACGTCTGCGCCGTCTGCGGTGCAACCGCGGCAACCGGCGCAATCGTCGCAGAGGTCGCAATCGGGGCCGAGATCGTGCGCGGAGGCACGGGCTGCTCGATGATCACCACCGGCACGCTCAGGTCCTCGAACACGGGCAGCACCACCTCGGTGGGCGTCGCCGCCGATAGCGCGTCGACCGTGCCCTGCGAGGGCGCAAGCTCGACCTCACTGGGTCGCTCGGTGACCTCGTCCGCATCGCGCGGCAGGAGACCGGGAGTGCCTCCGAGATACGAATCGATCTTGTCGTCGAAGTGACCGCGCCGGAGATCCTTCAGCACCGCCTTGTGCTGAGCCTGCATCAACGATTTGATCGACTCCTCGGCGGACCCAGCGTCGTAGACGAGCTTTCGGGTCGATACGATGACCCCGTGATGGAACAGGTGCGTGAACAGGTGGGGCGAAAGAATGCCGGAATCCTCGGTCTGGACGTGGAAAACCAGCCCGCGATACCGGACATTGTGGTTGTAGCCAAGGATCGGTGATCGCTTGCCCACCGGTTCATGAGGGTACCATGGCGGTGGCTTCCGCGCGCTGACCGAGCGGTGTGGCTTGTAATTCCGCTCAAGGGTTGGTACTCACCGAGTTCGGGCTTCACTCTCGAAGCTTTGTTTTGGAGGCCCCGCGATAGCGGGGTACGCAAATCCCCGTGACGAGTATTGCTGCGGAGTCGAAGTTCGTGGAGTTGGTGCGTGCTTGGTTGGTGTCCCTCCCTCATGACCTCAAGATCGCGTTCGATGCGATGGACGACGAGAACCTTCCGCGTCCTGTGCGTGAGCTCGCCGCTGGCGTGATCGCGTACGTCGTATCGCCGAACGATGCCGTGTCGGATCGGCATGATGCGGTCGTCGGGTATGCGGATGATGTGGTCCTGCTGCGCATCGCGCTGCAGAACGCCATGGGCCCCGGCGAAGACGAGCAAAGCTTCCGCGACCGGTTTCCCGAGCTATTCGAGGGACTGGAGGAGAACCTCACGCTCTGCAAGTCGATCATGGGCGAGCTCATGACCTGGCTCGAGGGCAAGGTGCCGACGCTCCCCACGATCGAATACAAGGGCAAGAAGATCACCAAGTACCTCGATGACGATGAGGCGCGGGAGCAGCTGTTCGAGGATGGGCTCGTGTTCCGGACCGACTATCCGGTCGACGAGAAGACCATCACCGACAAGCTGAAGAAGGCGACCACGATCACCGAGGTCTTGAAGCGCCGCCAGACCGAGGAAGCGCGCGCCAAGGGCGTCAAGGCCCGCGCCTAGAGCCGGCGCTACAGCGCTACAGATCGACCAGCTCGAAGCCGATCGGCGGCTCTCCAAGAAAGCGCGCGGCCAGCTCGTCGAGCCGCGATGTATCGGTCGCAAAGCAGTCGAGCCGCCCGGGCTCGGCGCGCCGGTTCTGCGCAGCGTCGCGGGCGTGCACCGCGGTGATCACATCGCGCGCGGCCTCGGCCATCGCAGTCGCCGAATCGACGACGGCGACGTCGCGGCCCGCCAGCTCGCGCGCAACGTCGGCCAGCACGTCGCGCAGCAGCGGATAGTGCGTGCAGCCGAGCACCAGCGTGTCGATCTCGCGATCGGCCTCGAACAGCCGGGCGAGGTAGCGCCGCGCGACCAGCCGCGCGATGTCGTCATCGGTCCAGCCCTCCTCGGCGAGCGGCACGAGCAGCGGACAGGCGACTGCGGTGACCTTGGCGCGACCCGATCGCGAGGCCGCTCCGATCGCGCGCGGATAGGCCTCCGAGCGCGCCGTGGCCAGCGTGCAGATCACGCCGATGTGCTGGTTGCGCGTCGCCGTGATCGCCCGCGACGCGCCGGGTTCCACCGCGCCGATCACCGGCACCGGGCTCGCCGCGACCAGCGCCGGCAGCGCTGTGGCGGACACTGTGTTGCACGCGATCAGGACCAGCTTCACGCCGCGGTCGAGCAAGAATTGCTGACACGCGCGGGAGTAGCGCTCGACGGTGCGCGGGCTCTTGCTTCCATAAGGGAGGCGCGCGGTGTCTCCGAGATAGATGACGTCCTCACCGGGCAGGACCACGCGCAGCGCACGAACCACGGTCAATCCGCCGACGCCGGAATCGAACACGCCGATCGCTCGGCGCTTATATGTTGTTTCTTGCCCCATCGGCGACCTCGAAATGCGACGACCTGTCACAGCTGGCTACCAAATCAGCCAGTTCTGTTACGGTTTCGCTGAGGAAAACGCCTTAAGGGCGCTAACGCTTCCTGGAATCGGATGGAGCCGCGCGGTTCGCCTCGAATGCCCAGACAAGCTGCAGAAACGTTGCAGGTTTATCGTCGAGCTGAGCGTAGAACCGGCTGATTCCAGGGAAGCAGCGCTCCGCCATTGGAAGCTGTCGCTCTGTGATTCGGCCTTGCACTCGGTCGCCGCAACCAGCACGACCTGTACCAGTTCATGATCTGGGAACCAGCACGATCGTGTGGGCACATGGTAGATAGCGCGGCCCGATGACTTCCACCGGCGATACCAAGGTCGCTGATCGACTGCGGCCCCTCGTCGAGGCAGACCCGGTCGTGCTGCTCGAGATCGCCGGGGCCATCGCCCACGCCGGTGGCCGCGCGCCGCCTGACAGCGTGGCGGACCTGGCCATCGAGCATGCGCCGCGGCTCGCCGACGCCGACAAGGCTCGCCTGCGGGCCGCCGTCGAGCAGATGCTCCTGGGTCGCGACGTCGACATCGCCCTCGAGTGGCTGCACCAGACGCGCATCCTCGCGTTGCTGTTCCCCGAGCTCGAGGCCACGGTCGATCTGGTCCAGGAGCCTGGGCGCATGCACAAGGACGTCTGGGCCCACACCAAGCAGGTCGTCCGCCAGACGGTCGGTCGGCCGCTCGTGCGCTGGGCGGCGCTCCTCCACGATGTCGGTAAGGTCCCGACTCGTACTTTTACTGAGGAGGGCGTCCACTTTCACGGCCACGCCGAGGTGGGCGCGCGCATGTTCGACAAGGTGCAGGGGCGCTTCGCGTTCGCGCGCGACGAGCGCCAGACCATCCGCTTCCTGGTCAAGCATCACCTGCGCACCAACCAGTACAGCGACCAGTGGACCGACAGCGCCATCCGCCGGTTTCATCGCGAGATGTTCGCGCACATGACGGACCTGCTCGACCTCTCGCGCGCCGACATCACGTCGAAGCGGCCCGGGCGGCGCAAGCAGCTGCTCGAGCAGATCAGCGCGCTCGCCGACCGCGTGGAGCGTCTCGCCGAGGCCGACGCCAAGCTGCCGCCGCTGCCGAGCGGTGTCGGCAACGCGATCATGGAGGCGTTCGAGATTCCGCCGTCTCGGCTGATCGGCGACCTCAAGCGCGCGCTCGAGCAGGCGATCGACAGCGGGTCGCTCGAGGCGCGCCGCGAGGACGCCTACTACGTCGCGCACATTGCCCGCGAGGGTCTCGTGCCCGGCGTGTCGCCCGAGCGAGCGGCCGCCCTGATCGCCGCGGGGGGTGCGCTCGAGGTCCCCGACCCCGGGGACGATCTCGAGGGCCCCCACCGGGGCGTGGACCCTGAGGACCCCTCGCCCGGCGTGCTCGCCTGCGGGCACGACCCGGACAACGATCCGTGCCTTCACCGCGACGCAGACCCCGACGATCCCGACCTGCGACGTCGCTGACGGCACGCTGACTGCAACCGTGTGGATCCACCATGATCCGCAAGCTGCCCGGCGGGAAATACCGCCTGTATTCGCGGAAGAAGAACCCCAAGACCGGCAAGCGGCGCAACCTCGGCACGTTCGCCACGCGCGCCAAGGCTCTCGCGCACGAGCGAGCGGTCCAGTTTTTCAAGCGGCGCTGATCCCGGCCCGCCCAAAAAACACGAACGCCCGGGCGGCAACCCAGGCGTTCGTTCAAGACTAACTAGTGAGAAAAATGCTCGGGGCTTATGAGTATCCGAGCTGGAAAATTCGTCGGTGCGGCAACACCAACGTCGCCAACTGGAAGCAAGCAGTGGGCCAGTGATACCTCACACGCCGCAAAACGTTGTATTGATGGAAGTCTTGTGCTACCGAGTCCCCGCGACCCGCAAACTTTCGAGCCCTAGTCGCGACATCGATGTCGTGCTGCTCCGGAGCGGGCGCAACGAATTGCAGAGCTTTCAATGCAGAACATGCTCGTGGTCAACGCAGAGGGCCCCGAGATCCGCGTAGCGGTCGTCGAGGATGGGGCACTGGCTGAGTTCTTTGTCGAACGAAAACGCGATCGGGGAATTGTTGGGAACATCTACAGAGGAAAGGTCACGCGCGTCCTGCCGGGAATGCAGGCCGCGTTCGTTGACCTCGGTCCGAAGGTCGAACGCGCCGCCTTCCTCTACGTCGCCGACGTTCTCGGCTCAGGAGAAGAAAGGAAACTGTTCGACGACGCCGATACCGACGACGTCGGCGACGACTCGCCCGAGGGCGCAGCGTCGCGAATCGCGCGATCCCGAAAGCAGCTAGCGTCGCGCAAGATCGAAGATCTGTTGAAGCCCGGGCAGACGGTGCTGGTCCAGGTCGTCAAGGACCCGATCGGTGCCAAGGGCGCGCGCGTCACAGGCTACATCTCGCTCCCCGGCCGCTACTCGGTGTTCATGCCGCACGTCGCGCAGATCGGCGTGTCGCGTCGCATCGGCTCCGACAAGGAACGCAGGAGGCTGCGCGATCTGGTCAACGAGGTCCGCCCCAAAGGCGCCGGCTTCATCGTGCGGACCGCCGCCGAGGACGCCAGCGATCAGGAGCTGCGCGACGACGTCGACTTCCTCGCCCGGCTCTGGAGCGAGATCGATCGCCGGCACGAGCAGATGTCCGGGGCCGGGCTGGTCTACGCCGACCTGGATCTGGCGCTGCGCGTGGTGCGCGATCTACTTCGCGAGGACACCAGCGAGGTGATGATCGACGACGACGAGCAGCACGAGCGCGTGAAGAAGTTCACGACCGCGTTCCTGCCTCGGCTCGCCGAGCGGATCAAGAAGTACGAGGGCCGGCGGCCGATCTTCGACCAGTACCACATCGAGCCCGCGCTCCGGCTCGCGGTGTCGCGCCGCGTGCCGCTCAGGAGCGGCGGCTCGCTGGTGATCGATCAGGGCGAAGCGCTGACCGCGATCGACGTCAACACCGGCAGCTTCACCAACACCGGCTCGGGCAACCTCGAGGACACGGTGACCGCGAACAACCTCGAGGCCTGCGACGAGGTCGCGCGCCAGCTGCGGCTGCGCAACATCGGCGGCATCATCGTCGTCGACTTCGTCGACATGGACAGGGAAGGCAACCGCCGCAAGGTCTGGGATGCGTTCCAGAAGGCGCTGTCGCGCGACCGCGCGCGCACCAACGTCACCAAGATCAGCGAGCTGGGCCTGGTCGAGATGACGCGCAAGCGCACCCGCGAGTCGCTGGTGCAGGTGCTCACCGAGCCGTGCCCGACATGCGAGGGCTCGGGCGTCGTGAAGTCGGTCGTCACGGTCGCGTACGAGATCCTGCGCGAGGTCCGGCGATCGGGCACGCTCGTCGATAACGAGAAGATCGAGATCGAATGCGCGCCGCGGGTGGCCGACCTCCTGTCCAAGCAGGAGCGCGACTACCTCGATCACCTCGAGAAGCGATTCCAGAAGCTGATCATCGTCGTCGGGCAGAAGGGCTGGAAGCCGGACCAGTACCGGGTCGCGGGCAAGATGTCGTCGGAGATCGCGGCGAACGCCGCCGCCGAGGCGCCCAAGGACGGCCAGGGCCATGCCCACCCGCCGCGCTCGAGCAGCTCGTCGGCGGGCGGCGATCGCGACCGCAATCGCCGGCGGCGTCGCCGGGGCGGCCGCGGGCGCGACCGGGCCAACGCAGACGCCTGAGCTGGACGAGCGCGTTCAGCGCAACAAGAGCGTGCAGCTCGCGCCCTGGCCCGGGCTCTCCTCGATCGCGACCTCGAGCGCGATCGCATGCGGCACGGCGAGCCGGACGATCTCCTCGCGCAGCAGCGCAGCGACGTGGGCAGCCAGCGCCTCGACCGAGATGTTGTCGATCGGCAGCAGCAGCGCGTCGTGGCGCGGCAGCACGTAGCGCTCGCCGCACAGCGTGAACTCGAGCTCGGCGGCGTCGCGCACCACGACGAAGAACGGGTTGCGCTCGGCGAGCAGCACGCGCTCCTTCCAGGCCCGGCACAGCTCGGCGATCGCGGCCTTGATCGGAGCGAACGGGATCATCGCCGGCAGGTCGATGCGCTCGACCTCGAGCGTCGCCGCCACCGTGTAGTTGTGGCCGTGCAGCCGCTCCTTGGTACCGTCGGCGAACACCGTCATGTGCGCGACCGAGAACTTGTGCTCGGCGCGCGCGATCCGAATTCGGTGCGTCATTCCTGCGCGCTGCACCCGGGCAGCATAGTCGCGATCAGCGGCGCAGCGCGAGGCGCGCCAGGCCCAGACACGCGACCGCGTTGGCCAGCAGCCACAGCGTGCCGGTCCCGAGCACCGCGGGGATGTGCACCGCCGTCAGCGGCACCGCGGCGAAGAACGCCAGGTGCGCCGCGACGCCGATCGCCACACCGGCGAGCAGGCCGCGCGCGCGGCGAACGCCGTAGCCGACCGCGAGCAGCGCCAGCGGCACGAGCGCGCTGAAGAACAACCAGTTGCCGTGTCCCGACGGGCCGAGCACCGAGAGGTCCCACGACGGCAGGCCGTGGGTCAGCGCGTGGACCACGGGCAGCGACGACAGGCTCGGCGCCAGGTACGGCAGGAAGAACAGGCCCGATGCGCCGACGACGACGCCGGCCAGGTACGACGGTCCGAGCTTGACGCCCAGACCCCCGCGCCGGCGAAGCGATGCCGCCACTGCGCCGGCCATCAACAGGCCGAGGCCGAACTGGTAGCCGCCGGTGTTGGAGCGCGCCTTGAGCACCGCGGCCGGCGCATCGACGATGCCCGCACCGTAGTGCTCGCGATCGAGCTTGTGTCCGTTCGGCTGCCGCGCGCTGTCCTTGAGGATCTGTTCGACGCGGTCGGGATCGGTCACGCCCTCGCCGACGACCAGCGCGGCCACGCCGGCGACGTGCGGCGACGCCATCGACGTGCCCATGTAGCCGAAGTAATCGTCCTTGGTCGGGTCGCCGATCGCGATCGTGTTCTGCAAGACGCCGTCCGGCATGCCGTCGCCGTTCTGGTCGATCCGCGTGTTGCCGCCCGGCGCCGCGATGTCGATGTCCTTGCCCCAGTTGGAGTAGAACGTGGTCGCCTCGTCGAACTGCGTCGCGGCGACCGCGATCGCGCCGGGGTACGCCGCCGGATAACCGACCTTGCCGCGGCTCTCGTTGCCGGCCGCGCACACGACGGTGACACCCTTGCCGTGGGCATAGGCGACCGCCTTCTTGAGCACCGCCGAGGGGAACGCGCCGCCCAGGCTCATGTTGATGACCTTGGCGCCCTTGTCGGCCGCGTAGCGGATCGCGTCGGCGATGCCGGCGACCGAGCCCGAGCCCGAGCCCGAGAGCACCTTCAGCGGCATGATGCGCACGTTGCGCGCGACGCCGGCGACGCCGATGCCGTTGTTGGTGACCTGCGCGATCGTACCGGTCACGTGCGAGCCGTGGCCGTGGTCGTCGTTGGCGTGCTTGGTGTTGCTGACGAAGTCGTACGGGTCGACGAACGTGATGCCCTTGAGATCGGGGAGCAGGTGGAAGTTGCGGTAGTCCTCGTAGGCGACGCC
>DATIPJ010000906.1:0-4505 GCA_035472155.1 Kofleriaceae bacterium | reverse complement strand
TGGCAGCTGGTCGACCGCGAGGTCGGTGCGACGGCGGCCGAGGCCCGCGCGCTGTTCGTCGATCGCGAGGGCACGATCTGGATCGGCTCGGTCGGGCTGTTTCAGTGGATGGGGCGCGGGCTGATCAGCCGGCACGAGCTGACGAGCGGCCTGCCGGCGGACGTGGTGTGGACGATCGGGCGAGATCCCGAGGGCACGCTGTGGATCGGCACCGGGCAATGTCTGGCGCGCGCGGTGAACCGGCGCTGGGAGTGCCTGGCGGCGAGCGAGGGGTGGAGCGTGCGATCATTCGTGTTCGCGCAGGGCGGCGTGTTTCTCGGGGGCGCGCCGCCCGATCCCCTGTTCATCGACGCGGCCGGGCGCCCGGTGCCGCTGCCGCTCGCCGGCGATCGCGTGGCCGACCGCCACGTGATGGGTGTGACGCGTGGCCCGGACGGCGCGATGTGGTTCGCGACGACCGCGGGGCTGTTCCGGCTCGCCGGCGCGGCGCCCGGCAGCCCCGAGCGCGTGACGGTGCCCGGGACGCGCGACGACTCGCGCTACATCTCCATGATCGCGGTCGACGGGCAGCTGTGGGTCGGCGGCGAGGCGGGCGTGGCGGTCCTCGAGCACGGGCGCTGGCATCTGTTCGACCGCAGCGCGGGGTTTCGCGCGTCGGCGATGCGGCACGTGATCAAGCGGCGCGATGGGCGGATGTGCGTGTCGTTCACCGACGTCGACGGACTGACCTGCTTTCGCACCGACGGCGTCTCGGTGTCGGACCTGCGCGACATCAGCATCGCCGAGGGGCTGACGTCGGGCCGCATCTACTTCATGGGCGAGGATAGCGAGGAGCGGCTGTGGATCGGGACCGGAGATGGCGTCGATGTCGTGACCGCGCAGGGGGTCGATCACTTCGCGGAGGTCGACGGGCTGGCCGGCAACGACAGCGCCGCGCGCGCGTTCTTCGAAGACGCCGACCGCTCGGTGTGGCTTGGCGCGAGCACCGGGCTCACGCATGTGCTCGCACAGCACTATCATGGGCCGCTCGCCGCGCCGCGCACCGCGCTGGTGCAGGGGACGCTCGGCGGCCAGCCGATCCACCTCGCCGGCGGCGAGCCCCTGCGCGCGCCGCACGACCACAATGCGATCGCGGCGAGCTTCGCCGCCGATAGCTTCGCCGCGACCTCGCGGCTCGAGTACCAGGTGCGGCTCTCGCCGCTCGAGCGCGAGTGGAGCACGACGCGGCTGCGCGAGGCGCGTTACCCTGCCCTGCCGCCCGGCAGCTACCAGCTCGAGATGCGCTCGCGCATCGGCGCAGGCGCATGGGGATCCGCGGCGGAGCTGCGGTTCGCGATCCTGCCCGCGTGGTGGCAGACGCGGTGGTTCATCGTGCTCGGCGGTGCGCTCGCGCTGGCGATGGCCGGCGGTGCGGTGACCTGGCGGCAGCGCGTGGTGTGGCGGCGGCGCACCAGCCAGCTGCAGCAGCGCTCCAACGCGAGCTTCCGCGACCTCATCGAGTCGATGCCGGATCTGGTGACGGTGTACAAGGACGATCGGCTGACGTACCTCAACCAGGCGGCGCGTCAGATGCTCGGCCTCGACGGCGGCGGCGAACCGTGGCGCGGGCTGAACGTGCTCGATCGCCTCCATCCCGACGACCGGTCGATGGCGGCGAACCTCCTGCGCGATGCGCAGAGCTCGGACGCGCACCCGCACGCGGTGGAGCTGCGGCTCAAGGCAGGCGACGGCACGTGGCGCAACTGCGAGCTGTCCGGGCGCCGGCTCGAGCTGGCGGGCGAGCCGGTGATGGTGCTCTCCGGGCGCGACGTCACCGAGCGCCACCGGATGCGCGCCAAGCTCTTGCTGTCGGACCGCATGGTCAGCCTCGGCACGCTGGCCGCGGGCATCGCGCACGAGATCAATAATCCGCTCGCGTACGTGACGGCGAACCTCGAGGTCGTGGCCGAGACGCTCGACGAGATGCCCGCCGGGACGGCGCACGCCGAGCTGCACGCGGCGATCGGCGACGCGCGCGAGGGCGCCGAGCGCGTGCGCAACATCGTGCGCGGGCTGCGCACGTTCAGCCGTTCCGAGGAGGAGAAGCGGCAGCCGCTCGCGCTGTCCGACGTGCTGGCGGCGGCGATCCGGCTGACCGGCAACGAGCTCAAGCACCGCGCGGTGCTGGTCCGCGAGCTGGGCGACACGCCGCTGGTGCTCGCCGACGAGGGCCGGCTCGCGCAGGTGTTCATCAACCTCCTGATCAACGCGGCGCACGCGATCCCCGAGGGCAACACCGACGCCAACCGGATCGCGGTGCGGACGCGCACCGACGACGCCGGCCGCGCGGTGGTCGAGATCCAGGACAGCGGCGAGGGCATGGCGCCCGAGGTGATGGCGCGCGCGTTCGACCCGTTCTTCACGACCAAGGAGGTCGGCGAGGGCACGGGGCTCGGGCTGTCGATCTGCCACGGCATCGTGAGCGGCCTGGGCGGCTCGATCGCCATCGAGAGCACGCGCGGGCACGGCAGCGTGGTGCGCGTGGTGCTGCCGCCGGCGGCCGTGGCGGTGGCCCCGCTGCCCGTGGCGCAGGTGGTGAGCCAGGCCGCGGCGGTGCGCCGCCACCGCGTGCTGATCGTCGACGACGAGCCGCGTGTCGCGCAGGCGCTCAAGCGCATCCTGCACGGCGACCACGAGCTCACCCTGGCGTCGTGCGGCGCCGAGGCGATCGAGCACGTCAACGCGGGCGAGCGGTTCGACGCGATCATCACCGACGTGATGATGCCCAACATGACGGGCATCGAGCTGCTCGACCGGCTCGAGGAAGTGGCGCCCGATCAGGCGATGCGCGTGATCTTCCTGTCGGGCGGTGTGTTCACGGCGCAGACCCAGATGCGGCTCGAGGCCTCGGGCAACCCGCAGCTGACCAAGCCGGTGAGCTCGCAGGAGCTGCGGGCGTGCGTGGCCAAGCTCGTGGCGCGCGCGGCCTAGCCGTTGCGCAGCGCGGCGAGACGCGGCGAGGCGTTGAGGGCAGCAGATGCCGCCGCCCAAAGTTGCGCCGCGATCGCCTGCGAGGCAGTCTCTCGGGCATGCGCGCCGCCTCGCTTGCCTTCGTCGCCCTCGCCCACGGGGCCTGTGGACCGGCGGTCTCGAACCTGCCGCGCACGCTCGACGACGAGGCCGAGTCGCACAACGCCGCGCCGGCCACGCCCGCCCCGGTGGAGGAAGCGCCGCGCGCCATCGCGCCCGCGGGCAAGGCGCTGCGCAGCGGCACGATCGCGCGCGCTCGGCTGATCGCGGTGCTCGACGCGGGGCCCGGGATGTTCCTGCGTCAGCTCGAGGTGTCGCCGCGGATGGCGGGCGACCGCTTCGTCGGCTGGCAGCTCGTGCAGCTGGTCGATCGCACGGGGCCGCTCGGCGATGTCGATGTCGCGCCCGGTGACGTGCTGCTCGCGATCAACGGCAAGCCGCTCGAGCGCCCCGACGAGCTTCAGGGACTGTGGGACTCGCTGCGCACCGCCAACGAGCTGAAGGCGCAGCTGGCGCGCGGCGACGCGCGGCTCGAGCTGCGCTTCACGATCGATCCTCCGGTCGCTCCACCGGCGGGGTCGCCGGCCGCCCAGGTCCGCTGACCGCGCCGTCGAGCACGGCGATCGCGTGCGCCGGGTCGTTGGAGAACACGCCGTCGACGCCGAGTGCCGCGAGCCGCCGTAGCTCGCTCGCGTCGTCGACCGTCCACACGTTGAGCGGCACGCCCGCGCGCTGCCAGGTCCGGACCTGGGCCTCGCTGCACAGCGTGTGTTGCGGGTGAAACAGGCTGGCGCCGATCCACTTGCCGACCCAGCCGCGGCGCAGCGGCAGCGGCTGCTCGTCGTGAAACAGGTACGCGAGCGCGAGGTCGGGCAGCTGCACGTGGAGCTGGAGCAGCGCGAACGGATCGAACGACGAGACCAGGATCTGGTCGGCGCGCCCGGAGTCGCGGATGACGTTGGCGGTGGCCTCGACGAGCGCGCTCATCCGACCGACCTTGAGCGCCTTGATCTCGACGTCGATCTCGAGGTCGAGCCCGGCGAGCACCTCGGCCAGCAGCGGCACCGGCTCGCCGCCGACGCGGAGCTTGGCGCGCTCGGCGGCCGGCAGCGCTTCCATCGTGCCGGGCCGCCCGGTCAGGCGCTCGAGCGGACTATCGTGGAACACGACCACGTTGTGATCGCCGTCGAACCGGACGTCGAGCTCGATGCCGTCGGCGCCGGCCGCGCGCGCCTTGTCGAACGCGAGCATCGTGTTCTCGGGCGCGTGCGCCGAGTCGCCGCGGTGGGCCCACACGCGCGGCCGCCCCCGGGTGCGCCGCCAGCGCGTGGCGCGCCCGAGCCTGCCGAGGTGGGGCACCAGCCGCGCGAGCGGAGACTTTGGCATTGCCGGGACGTTACTCGATGAACGTCATGTGGAGCGCGCGGACGAGGTTGTCGACGTGAGGGCGATCGCACCACAGCGTGACGCGCAGGGGAGACACGCTGACCGCGTTG